>DASQJC010000287.1:0-3499 GCA_035631255.1 Candidatus Eremiobacteraceae bacterium
AACCGCCTGCACGCGCTGGTAGTCCGCCGTCCGCGCTGCTCGGCTGTAGTCGGTGAGGGCTCTGCCCTCACCGGCGTCGAGCGCGGGATCGCAATAATTGTAGACGTTCCAGCCGGCCGGCGGCCTCAGCGAGCAGAGGAAAAGCTGCGACTCGTCCGGGTCGACGCCGTTCGCCCATTCTTCGAACGCGACGTCGAAGTGGCCGAGCTGCTCGACGCCGCCTTCCGCCTGGCTCGCATAGAGCTTGTCCGACGAGTAGTTGCGGACGATGAGATCGACGCCGACCTCGCGCCATTGCAGCTTGATCCACTGCTCCGCGTCGGTCGTCGTCGACGATCCGGAATCGCCGATCATGACGAGCCGTAGAGGCTTGCCGTTGCGATAGCGCAGGCCGTCGGCGTGGAGTTTCCAGCCGGCGTCGTCGAGCAGCCGACCAGCGAGGCGCGGATCGTACGGATACTTGTGGACGTCGTCCGTATGCGCCCACGAGAACGCCGGCTGATCGCTGTTCGCCGGCAGGTTCACGCCGTGCGTCACGTGCGTGATGAGCTGGTCGCGATCGGTCGCGTACGCTAGCGCCTGCCGAACGCGGACATCGTGGAGCTGCGGTCGCGCGAGATTGAAGCCGATGTCGCTGAAGCGCGTGAACGGATAGAGATACACGGTATACCCGCGGATGCCGTGCACTTGCGGCTCGAGCGCCTGCGCCGCGTCGTCGTAGAAATCGACTTTGTGCTGCTTCACCAGGTCGAGCGCGGCCTCGTCGCTCGGCGCGACCGCGAAATCGATCTCCTGCATCTTCGGCTGCCCGCGCCAGTACGACGGATTGGCGACCATCTTGATGTCGCCGTTCTCATCCGAGACGATGCGGAAAGGCCCGGTGCCGAGCGGCACCGTGTTGAACGGAACATTATTGATGTTCGCGTACTTGCTCAACACGTGCTTCGGCAAGATCGGATACGTCGTCGCCGACATCGCGAAGAACGTCGCAACGAACGGCGCCCACTTGTGGCGGAGGTAGACGACGACCGTGTATGGGTCCGGCGTGTCGATCTTCGTCACGAGTTCGTAGCCTTGCCGGCTTCCGACATCGTTCTGCGGATTCATGACTTGGCGCCACGTGTAGACGACGTCGGCGGCCGTGAACGGTACGCCGTCTTGCCAGAGCACGCCGCGCCGCAGATGGTACGTGATGCGGCGGCCAGCCTCGCTGACGCCGCCGTTCTCGACCGTCGGCATCGTGACGGCGAGCTCCGGCCGCATATCGTTCGTTCCATTGAGCGAGAAGAGATACGCGCCCCAGAACATCGCAAGGTCCGTGTCGATCACCTGCGTGCCGAGCAGAGGATTCAGGTTGTCGGGCTTCGTCGAACCGACCATGCGCAATAGGCCGTCGTGCGTCCATGAATTCGCGTGAGCCTCACCGGCGCGTGCCGGCCACGCGAAATGGGCGCACCCGGCGAGCGCCGATGTCAGCGCGAGCATGACGATCGCACCGAGCGCGCGCTTCACGCCTGCAATCTCCGGAATCGATCGAAGAGCCGGAGCGTCGCTTCGGCGGGGACCGGCGGGCTGAAGTGGATGCCTTGGCCTTCGTCGCAACCGAGACGCCGCAGCTTGAGGAGCTGTACCTGTTTTTCGACGCCTTCGGCGATGACGCGGATGCGCAGGCTCTTCGCGAGCGTGATGATCGCGAGCGATATGGCATCGTCGAACGGGTCGACCGTGAGCTCGTCGATGAAGGTCCGATCGATCTTGATGGAAGCGATCGGGAAGTTCTTGAGGTAGCTGAACGAGCTGTAGCCGGTTCCGAAATCGTCCATCGAGACGCCGACGCCCATCTCGCGCAGCTGCATGAGCGCGTCCGTCGTCGCCTTGACGTTCGCCATGACGAGGCTCTCGGTCAGCTCGAGTTCGAGCGTGCCGGTCGTTATGCCGTGACGTTCGACGCAGCGTCGCACGCTGTCGACGAGATCGCGTTGCTGGAATTGGCGCGCGGAGATGTTGACGGTCACGCGTCCGCTCGGGCAGTCGAGGCGCTCCCACTCCTTCTGCTGCCTACATGCGGCGTCGAGCACCCACTCGCCGAGCGGCACGATGAGGCCCGTCTCTTCAGCGAGCGGTATGAAGCTGTCGGGCAAGATGAGTCCGCGCGTCGGATGCTGCCAGCGCACGAGCGCCTCGAAGCCGGTGATGCGGCCGTCCGAGAGCGCGACAATCGGCTGGTAGTAGAGCACGAACTCGCGACGTTCGAGCGCGCGGCGCATGTCGCTCTCGAGCGAGAGCCTGCGGACTGTCGCCTCTTGGAGATCGGCGGTGTAGTGCTGGATGTTGTTGCGACCGGTGTCTTTCGCATGATACATCGCCGCGTCAGCGTTCTTGATGAGCGTGTCGACGTCGACGCCGTCGCGCGGATAGAGCGAGATGCCGATGCTCGTCGATAAGAAGAACTCGTCGTCGCCGACGAGGAAGGGCGCATCGAAAGCGGCGACGATCTTTTCGGCGACCTTGCCCACATCGCGCTCGGTTGCGATGTCCGACAAGATGATGATGAATTCGTCGCCGCCCGGACGTGCGACGGTGTCGCTCCCGCGCACCGCGCGCGCGAGCCGTTCGGCCGCCGCCTTGAGCACTTCGTCGCCGACGCCGTGTCCGAGCGTATCGTTGACGACTTTGAAGCGGTCGAGGTCGAGATACAGCACCGCTAGGATCCGGCCATGGCGCTGCGCGTACCCAAGCAGCTGGGTCAGCCGCTCGAGGAAGAGCAGCCGGTTCGGCAACCCGGTTAGCGCGTCGTGATGCGCGAGGTGCGCGAGCTGATCTTCCGCCTGCTTGCGTCGCGTGACGTCGAGCAGCGTGCCGATCAGCTGGACCGGCTTACCCTCCGGGTCGAACGTATACTCCGCCTGTTCCTGGATATGGCTGATCGAACCGTCTAAGCGGATGATGCGGTGGTCGACGCTGTACGGGGCGTACTCATTCTCGGCCGCCCGCACGATGCGGCTCACCTGCGGCGCATCCTCCGGGTGGTCGAACTCGCGCAGCAGCCCCTCGCGGACTTCGCTCTTGTCCACGCCGAAGATCCGGCACATCTCCTCGGACCACGTGAGCTTGCCCGTTCGGAGATCGCGTGTCCAATTGCCGACGCGTGCGACACGCTGCGCGTTGATGAGGCTCGTGTTCGCCTCGGTCAGGTCTTGGAGAAAGCGCCGCTCGACGTGCCGGTTGTTCCGGTACATGCCGACCGTCGTGACGATGAAGACGAGCGTCATGATCGCGAGCTCGACGATCGCGACGATGACTCGGAACCGGGCGACGCTCGCAGACGCCTGCGCTTGTTCGTCGACCGTCTGGTTCAACCAGCCGACGTCGTCATCGAGCGTATCGAAGAGGAGCTCGCCCGTACGCTGGCGGCTTTGCGCGAGCTCGCCGGACGGATCGCGCACGAGCGGTCCGGCGACCGTATCGCTCCATTGGTCGTGGACGCGTGCGATGTCGA
>DASQJC010000288.1:0-16142 GCA_035631255.1 Candidatus Eremiobacteraceae bacterium
CGGCCGTGCCCTCCCGTCGAGGCGTAACTCTTATAGTACGAATGCGAACAGGACCGCCACGCCGTCGCCAGAACTTCGGGATAACCAGCTCTGCCTTGAGGAGTTATCAACCGATGCGCGCAGCTCTATCGTTAGCCGTCGGAGCGGCATTTTTTGTGTTCGCGTCGCTCCCGCTCGCGAGTGACGGAACGGTGACGCTCGTCCAGACGAGCAGCGATCCGTTCACGAACAACACGAGCATGCACCAGACCGAGGTCGAACCCGACATCCTCGGTGTCGGAACGACGATGGTGAGCCTCTTCCAGGCCGGGCGCTTCTACGACGGCGGTTCATCCGACATCGGCTTCGCGACGTCGACGAACTCCGGTGCGAGCTGGACGATGGGCTTCTTGCCGGGCCTCACGAAGATCCAAAACCCCGGCAACCCGTTTGACCGCGCGAGCGATCCGGCGATCGCGTTCGACGCGAAGCACGGTCTCTGGCTCGCGTCGGTGCTTCCGCTCATCAGCACGACCGGCCAGACGCCCGTCGTCGAAAGCTCGCCCGATGGCATCAACTGGTCGAAACCCGTGCAAGTCGGTCCGCCGAGCATCTTCGGCGACAAGAATTGGATCACGTGCGACGATTCGACGCGCAGCCCGCACTTCGGCAACTGCTACGTCGAATTTGACGACGCCGGCAACGGCGAGATCATCAACATGGTGACGACGTCGGACGGCGGCGCGACATGGGGTCCCGTTCGCAACACCGCCGACTTCGCGAGCGGCATCGGCGGCCAGCCGGTCGTCCGGCCGAACGGCACCGTTGTCGTGCCGATCGATGACGCCTTCGAAGGCAACGTCCTTTCATTCACCTCCACGAACGGCGGCGGGAGCTGGAGCAGCACGGTCGTCGCATCCTCGATCGACGAGCATTTCGTCAATGGGAGCCTTCGCACGGAGTCATTGCCGTCGGCAGCCGTCGATAAGGCGGGCAACGTGTACGTCGCCTGGCAAGACTGCCGTTTCCGCAACAACTGCGCCGAGAACGACATCGTCATGATCGTCTCGCCCGATGGCGTCCATTGGAGCGCGCCCTCGCGTGTGCCCATTGACGCGACGACGAGCACCGTTGATCATTTCATCCCCGGCCTTGGCGTCAATCCATTGACCGCCGGCGCGCATGCGCATATCGGGATCACGTACTACTACTATACCGACACGAATTGCTCGGTATGCACCTTACGCGTCGGGTTCATCCAGTCGGCAAATGGCGGCGCGACGTGGCATGCGCCCGTGAAGCTCACGGGACCGTTCAACGTCACGTGGTGCGCGCTGACGGATCAAGGCTACATGGTCGGCGACTATCAGGGGACATCGTACTCGGGCACCACGGCCTTCGGCATGTTCGCCATCGCCGGCAGACCGACCGGCTCGACGTTCAACGAGGCGATGTTCACACGGTCGGGCGGTCCGAGCTTGCGGCCGCAGATCGAGTACTCGTCGTACGGCGAGCGGCCCGTGCCGTTCGCGCACTCCGACCATCCGCGGCGCACCCTCCAACAAATCGTCGAATCCACGATCTAACGTTACGACCGCGCGTTAATGAAAAAAGGAGCGGTCGAGCTTTAGCTCGACCGCCGCGGTTTGGCTAGGTTACGAGCCGAGCTTCGCTCGGCATACCACATTGCGTCCGCGCGTCAGTGCTTGAAGAAGTGCATCGCCGAATTGTCGAGCGACAGTAGGACCGGCGACAGTAAGATGCCGAGGGTGACTGCTAACGACATCTGTGCCGCATTGACCAGAAAGCGCTTCATCGGCGAACCCCCGAAGACCACGTACGAAGCTGTTGCACGTACGTTCCCGAGAGCGCGTCGAATTCTCCCGAGCCTTAGGTCCTCAATTTTTTCGGCCGCAAACGATCACTTTTCGACCCAATAGACCCACCAGCGGCTCAGTTGGCTTCCCGACTTGCCCGGATTGCGATCGAAGTACACTCTCATACGAAGACCGCTTGTCGTCTCGATGTCATA
This sequence comes from Candidatus Eremiobacteraceae bacterium, assembly GCA_035631255.1. Taxonomy (GTDB): domain Bacteria; phylum Vulcanimicrobiota; class Vulcanimicrobiia; order Eremiobacterales; family Eremiobacteraceae; genus JANWLL01. The sequence goes on from DASQJC010000288.1 coordinate 2,012, forward strand.
CCAGTGCTTGCGCACGTAGACGTCGCCGCGATCCTCACCTTGCGATTTACCGGTCTCGATCACCCGCGCCACTTCGAAGCGCTCGCCGCGCCATGAAAAGGTGTGCGGCAAGCCGGGCTCGCCGCGCGCCATCGCGTCCACAGAGCCCGAGCCGGGCTCGGGCGTCATCGGCTCGGACACAAATGTCCGGCGCCTGCCCCCGCTCGCTGAGTCGGCCGTCATACGAGACCGTCTAGGTCTTGATGCATTCCATGTCAGCCGCTTTCGACCACGCGCCTTTCGTCTCAACCTCCGAAAGATCGTTGAACCTCGACGGCGTCGGACGCGTGACGATGTCGCGGTCCGGCGACGACACTCCGCCCGCGACGAAACTGCCTGTGAACGTCACGTCGTCTTTCGAGGTCTGGGAACCGAGGACGCCCTGCGTGTCGACGCCGGCGAGCCAATACGTCTTCGTCTTCGCATCGTAACCGTAGTAGTCGTCGGCCTCGTAGCCGGGAGCCGCCCAGTGCGCGTGAATCGTGTCGCTCTGCGATTTCGTGAACGTCCAAACGCCATGGTTGACCACCGCCGGACTGCCGGCCGGCGTCAGTTTGATCGAACAGTTCCACGTTCCGATGAGATACGCAAGGCGATCGGCCGGCGTATCGCTCGACGCAGTCGAACCGCCGCCCGCGCCGGACGCGTTCAACGTGGTCGACGCAAAGGCGAAAATACCCGCGAGAACACCCGCAAATGAAACAGATCTGCGCACTGAAGCCTCCTCGTGCGAAGGGTCGTATGCGTGTCGCGAAAATCGAATGCCCTGCGCGCAGCGTCGTCCCCTCCTAGATGAACAAAGCTGAAAATACTGCATCCTAATCCGCCTTCGGAGGTAGCGGCGGAACTCCCAAGGTACTGCCCGCTAACGGAGGCACGCGAAAGCAATGGCCCTTCTTCTCCATGGCGGCACGCTGATCGACGGCACCGGCGCTGATGCGCGCAAAGATCAGACGATCGCGATCGACGGCGAACGGATCGCGAACATATCGCGCCAGACGAAATCGCCGCGCGACGGCGACAAAGCCATCGACCTCGGCGGCTGCACGATTCTCCCCGGCCTCATAGACGCGCACGCACACCTCGGACTCGTCTTCGATTTCCAAGGCGATACCGGATTCACAAGCGCTTCCGAGATCGCCGCCAAAGCGTTTCGAAATGCGGAGCTGTGCCTCGAGGCGGGATTCACAACTGTCAGAGACATGTGCGGCGTCGACGGTGGAATCGTCAACGCGATCGAGCAAGGTCTCGTCAAAGGCCCCCGCGTCTTCCCATCGGGCCCCGCGATCGCACAGACCGGCGGCCACGGCCACCTCACGGGCCCGTTCTGCGACATCAATCAGCCGCTCGCGATACCCGGACTCGTCCAGCTCCTCGCGCTGTGCGACAGCGCCGACGAAGTCCGCAAAGCTGCGCGTCAGAACTTCCGCCGCGGCGCGACACAGTTGAAGGTCTTCATCAGCGGCGGCGTTGTGTCGAAGACCGACCGGCTCGAAGATACGCAGCTCACCATAGAAGAGATCCACGCAGCCGTGCTCGAGGCGCGAGCGCGAGAGACGTACGTCGCGGCACACGCGCACAACAACGAATCGATCCGCAACGGGCTCGAAGCCGGCGTCGAGTGCTTCGAACACGGCACGATGCTCGACGAAGCGACAGCCGCCGAGATGAAAAAGCACGGCGCCGCGCTCGACCCGACGCTGGCAGTCGCGAATCTCTTCTCGACGAAATGGCGTGAATGGGGCGTCGACGAGACGATTGCCAAGCGCGCGCTCCATTTCGAGTCGAAGATGGCAGACGCCGTCCGGATCGCGGCGAAAGCGAAGTTGCTCATCGGCTCGGGCTCCGACATCTTGGGAGCGGAGCAGAACCGTCGCGGCCTCGAGATCGTGCTCAAGTCGAAGATCCTCGACCCGATGCAAGCCATCGTCTGCGCGACGCTCAACAACGCACGCATCATGCACAAGGACCACGATCTCGGCTCCATAGAGGAAGGCAAGCTGGCAGATGTCATCGCCGTTCGAGGCGATCCGCTCGCCCATCCGGAGATCCTCGACGATCTCAGCCGTGTGGCGCTTGTCATACGAGGTGGCAAAATCGTGAAAGACTTGATCGGCGTTTGAAGGACTTGCAAGGCTCCTACTAATAAATTAGTTGACAGTCACGCGCATGCCACGGTATACTTTGGAAAATGCCACCTTTGTGAGGAGTACTTGTGGGTCGTAAGAAGTCGCCGACGCTGACCGGCGCTGAACACAGAATCATGGACGTCCTTTGGACGTTGGAGTCCGGGACGGTCTCCGACGTCACCGCAGCGATAGGAAGTCCGCCACTCGCCTACACGACCGTCCTCACGACGCTCCGCACGATGGAGCGCAAGGGATACGTCCGGCACAAAGTACAAGGCCGGGCATTCGTCTACGTGCCGGCCGTCGATCGCGATGAAGTGCGCCGCGGCGTCGTCGGTTACGTTCTCCGCGAGTTCTTCGACGACTCGCCGCGGACGCTGATGCTCAATCTGCTCGAGTCGGAGCACATCGACAAGAGCGAGCTCCAGCGGTTACGCAGCATGATCGACGCAGCAGCTAAGGAGGAAGGCCGCCGCAAGTGATCGACCAGGGCGCGAACCTCGTCCAGATCGGTTCGGCTCTCGCACAGGCCCTCTGGAGCGGCCTGTGGATCGGTGTGCTCGTCGCCGCATTCGTCTTCTTCTACGTGCGCAGCCACAGCGGTCTCAACGCCGCGAGCCGTCACGTCGCCTGGTACGCAGCGCTCATCGTCATCGCAGCGTTGCCGGGTGTCTCTTTTGCGTTTTCGCTCTCGCGAGCGCACGTCGTGACACCGCCGCCGGCGGTCATCGTCCGGTTCGCTCCCACGGTCAACCCGGCGACGCTGCCGCGTGTATCGGGTGCGGATGTGAACCTTTCTGCGCAGGCGCCGGCGCCCGCACCTCTTCTGTCGACCGACGTCATCGAGCGCATCGGCGTCATCGCCGGGCTGCTCATCGCGGCGATCGCGTTCGCCCGCATCACGGTGCTTTTCGTCGGACTCGTCGGCCTGTGGAAGGTCAAGCGCGCAAGCCGTAAAGTCGACCCGTCGCTCTCGCCGACGCTCGCGCGTACGATGGCTCGCGATGCCGACGCGCGCACCGTCTCGCTCCGACTTTCTGATTCGATCGACGCGCCGGCCGCGGCGGGCTTCCGCTCGCCCGCGATCCTCCTCCCGGCCGACCTCGTCGATACGCTCGACCGTTCGTCGCTCGACCAGATCGCGATGCACGAATACGCGCACCTTCGCCGCTACGACGATTGGACGAATCTCTTCCAGCGTTTCATCGAGCGCGTGTATTGGTTCAATCCTGCGATCTGGTTCGTCGGCGGTCGGATCGACCTCGAGCGCGAGATCGCGTGCGACGACTGGGCGGTGGCAGGCGCGGACGGCGTTTCCGGTTACGCCGATTGTCTGTGGCACCTCGCGCGCAATGGCCGCGTCCCCTCCTTCGCGGCCACCGCGCCCGGTGCGTTCCTGACGCAAAACCAGATCGCGGCGCGAATAGAGCATCTACTCCAACGGCGTCGCGATGGTGCGCCGACGTTGCGGACATCTCGACTCATCGCGATCGCGCCCGTTCTCGCCGGTGCGCTCGTGCTCGTGGCGGGCCGCGCGCCAGGCATCTCGCTCACCGCTCCCGCCCCGTCGCCGATCGTCGCGCAGGTCGAAGTGGTTCCGATCGGTGTCCACGCACTCGCGGTGGTCCATCACATATCTGTGGCAGCGGTCGAGAGCAACGCCTCGATAGGAGCGGTCGAGATTCATCTCGACCGCCGCGGCCAAGCCTTAGGAAGCCTCTCCTTGTCGACGACCGCAACCGCGACGCATTGTCCACGTGCCGCCGAGAAAAGCGCCACCGCGACCGAGACGCTCGCCCGCACGAGCATCGAGTCGTCGAAGTTCAAGACAGCGACAGAACCGCAGGCCGCTTGGATCGAGATCCGTCAGCGTGTCAATGTCGCACCTGACGTGCATGTCAAAGTCGCTCAACCGGTCATCGATGTGAAGGTCGGAACGCAAGTCTCAACAGCCGCAACAGCTGCAGCTCGGACCGCTGCGTCAATCGCCTCGCGAGCCGCTCAGGCAGCCACCCCACACGCCACGAGCGCCGCACCGGCCGACGCGGCTCAGACCTCTCACGATGATTCGACGCCAAAACACCATGGCATCACCGTCAATGCGATGGGGCCGAAGCACTTCACATTCGTCGAGGCCGCAGCCGACACGACCGACAACCTCTCCTTCGGTCCGAATGATCGCGACCTCATCGCTCATTGCAGCGGCTGCGACCTGAGCAATAAAGATCTCCAGAACGCCGACCTTCACGGGCTGACGCTCACCGGCGACGACCTGAGCGGCGCCGACCTGCGCGGGGCCAACCTTCGCCAGACGACGTTGACGGGCGTCGACCTCTCGAACGCGCGGCTCGATGGAGCCGATCTCCGCGGCGCTGTGATGACCGGTACGGACATCAGCGGCGCGACGTTCGCCGGTGCTCGCACCGACGGCATCCGCCTCGTGGGGATGCAGCTGACCGATGAGATCCTCACGACCTCGTCCGTACGCTCGATCGTCAGCGCGTGCGCCGGCTGCGATCTCTCGAACCTCGACCTTCACGGCCGCGATCTCCACGGCATCGTGCTCGACGGCGCCGACCTGAGCGGCACTGACCTTAGCGGCGCGAACCTTCAGGGTGCGCACTTCAACGGCGTCGACTTCTCGAACGTCAAGCTGCGCGGGGCAGACCTGCGCGGCGCGGTCTTCAACGGCTGCGATCTTTCGAACGTAAATCTGACCGAAGCTCGGACAGACGGCATCGAGATCCGCGGCTCGAATCTCTCCGCCACCGAAACCACTTCAAACAACGACGACGACACGAACGACAACACTCGCGGGTAGCGCGGCTACACTTTCTTTTTGCTAACGACAACTATGGAATTAGTAGTATGATGAATGTGATAGGCCGAGCGAAGCTCGGCGCCCCGTCTCCGCAAGCCCGTTTGCTTATTGCGATCGTCTCCTTCATCATCGGAGCCGCGGTCGTCGCTGCCGCCTCGTCCGCCGGCAACGCGTCGCCGACCGTCGATCGCGACATCATCCAGCATTGCACCGGCTGCGACTTCAGCCACGTCGACTGGCGCAATGCCGATCTCCACGGACTCGTCTTCACCGGCGACGACTTCGCGGGTGCCGATCTCCGTAATGCAGACCTTCACGGTGCGAGCTTCGTCGGCGACAACCTTTCGCATGTCAAGTTCGACGGCGCGGATCTTAGCGGTGTGTCGTTCGTCGGCGCGGACCTCGACGGCGCAACTTTCGAAGGCGCGAAGACCGGCGGCATCCGCGCGAGCGGCGTGCGCGTGACGCAGAGCCTTCTCACCGGCATGAACGCGCGCGATCTCCTCAGCGCCTGCGAAGGATGCGATCTCCAAAACCTCGATCTTCACGGACGCGATCTCCACGGCATCACGCTCGCGGGAGCCAACCTCGAGAATGTCGACCTACGGAATGCGAATCTCTCGGGCGCCCGGCTCGAGGGCGCGGATCTCGTCGGCGCGCGGCTCGACGGCGCTGACCTGACCGGGGCGCACCTCAACGGGTGCAATTTCTCGAAGACGGTCTTCCGCTCGCTCCACGCGAACGGCGCCGAATTCGCCGGCTCCGATCTTCACACAGCGGACTTCAGCGGCTTCGACTTGCGCGGCTTCAACGCGCCCGGCTCGGATCTCAAGGGCATCGACCTGCATGACCGGGATCTGTCGAATGCGCATCTCGAAGGCAGCGACCTCGTCGACGCCAACCTCAGCGGCGCGCGCTTCATCAACGCCTACCTCGGCGCTGCCGATGCTCGCGGGGCCGATCTCACGAACGCCGACCTCACCGGGTCAGAGCTCTGTGCGATGAACGAGTCGACCCCCGATCTCAGCCGGCGCATCCAGTGCATCGACCTCGACAACGCGCACGTCCGTGGTACGGTGTTCCACAGCGTCACGACGTGCAACGAGGATCGCACGAACGATTGCCGTCCGGCGACCTCGAGCGAACTCCAACTGATCCTCAAAGGCAGCTTGCAATAGCTGGGTAGTGGATGGAGCGGTCGACCTTCATGGTCGACCGCCGCGGTCATACCTTTAGTAACTAATTATCTAGTAGACCGAACGAATTAGGTCGAGTGGGTGGACTAGGATGGGCAGACACAACTTCTCGATGACTCTGGCCGCACTGCTGATCGCGGCAGCGACCGCACCCGCGCTCGCGGATGCGTCGACGACCTCGAGCGAACAATTCTCGATCGACCCCGTCGCGGTGACCAGCGCACCTGCGATCGACGGCAACGCCGAGGCAGCGATCTGGAAGACGGGTACGCACGTCAGTCTCGGCTGGAACCTTCAACAAGAAACGCCCGCCACGCATACGACGGACGTGTACCTGCTCGAGGATCCCAAACATCTCTACGTCGCGTTCATCGCGCAGCAGCCGAGCGACGTGCTCGCGACCCAGCGCACCGATGAGGTCGGCTTCGACACCGATGACGAAGTGCAGGTCGATCTCTGGCCCGGCGGCGACAGCGGCTTCCAATACCTCTTCACCTCGACGCCGATCGGCACGCACTACTCGCACTCTTCCGAGAACCTCAACTATTCGCCGAAGTGGCAAAGCGTCGGCCGGCTAACGTCGTCGGGCTACGAAGTGACGATGGCGATCCCGCTCGACGTCATGCGCGGCGACGGCCGCAAGACGTGGCGCGCGAATTTCATACGCTTCGAAAAGCGTTCGGGCGCGATCTTTGAGTGGTCGCATGCGCCGGCACAACAGGGCAACAACGACGTCGCATTTTCCGGATATCTCACGGGCATGCAAACAGCCGTCGCTTCCACGCGAACCAAGGCGCGTGTGGCGGTGTACTCGCTCGCAAGTGTCGCCTCCCAAACGTCCGGCGGCTCGGGCTTGCGCGCGGGTGCCGATTGGGCGGTGCCGGTGACGCCAACAGCCTCCCTCGTCGGCACCGTCCATCCGGATTATTCGAACGTCGACCTCGATCAACAGACGATCTCGCCTACCGCGTTCGCGCGCTTCTATCAAGAGGTACGGCCGTTCTTCACACAAGGCGCGAACTTCTACAATCCCTTCGACTGCGTCGGCTGCCCGGGCGTCCAAGAGCTCTACACGCCGAACATCCCGACGCCGCGGACCGGTTACGCCTTCGAAGGAACGCAGGGCACGATGCATTTCGGCATGTTCGATGCGATCGGGAACGCTCGCACCGACACCGCGCAGTCGATGTACGTGACGAACACAGCGCGAACTGAATACTTCGACTTCCAGCGCGTGTCGGCAGATCTGCCTGGCGTACACGACGACGTCGATACCTACGGTATGGAGCTCTCGAACCACAAGGACGCATTCTTGTACACCGACTACGGCCAAGACCGTGGGACGAACGTGCTCGATCCCGATCAGGGCAACCGCGAGGAGCTCGGCGGCGCCTTCTACGGTCCCAAGTTCTTCGTCGGCGGCGCGCTGCGGAATATCGGAACATACTACTCGCCTATCGACGGCATCGTCCAACATCCGGGCATCGCCGGCTACAATTTCCAAGTCGACCGCTGGTTCAACTACGACTCATCGAACAAGATCAACGCGTTCGAGTATTACGGCTACGTCGACCGCTACCAAGGGCCGACCGGCGGCCTCGATCAAACCGACCAAGATATCACGGTCGACTTCTCGACACACTCGAACTACTATTTCGCCATCAACACGGGAGCGGCGTACGTCCGTTTCGGCAGCGGTCTCTTCGAGCCGGTGACGCAGAACGGCCCGATGATCGGCTATCGGATGCACACGTCGACACCGTCGATGTTCTCGTACAACCAGGGACGGTTCGGCGACGGGTATCTCGAGTCGTGGGTGCGTCAGACGACGGTGCCGCTCGGCTCTTTGGGCAACGTCCAATTCGAAGGCGACGACACGAACTTCGCGGGTCCGGGCGGATCCGAGATGAAGCAATGGCTCGAGAAGGCGAGCTTCTCGTTCCAGACCGGGCACAATACTTCACTCGCGATCGGCGTCCGGCGCATCATCGGCATCGCGCCGCCATTCGAGAGCACGCCGGTCTTCACCAACGCGTCGAACCTATCGTTCGCCTATCATCGGATGCTCGACCACGACGAGGTCTACTTCGTCTACGGCGACCCGAACAATCTCGCGACGACCCACGCGCTGACGATCAAACTCGTCCACTACTTCGGCGCCTCGAAGGGCACCTAACGGAACGAATGCAGCGGTCGAGCTTCAGCTCGACCGCCGCGGCCTTGATAGGAAATGGAGCGGTCGACCTTTACGGTCGACCGCCGCGGCCTCACCAGACGATCGGTTTGATTAGGCGTCAGGCTCGCTCAGCACCGACCGGATATTTGCCGCGATCACGCCCGCGTCGTTCGCCGGCTGGGCCGTCAAGAGCTGCGTGACGTTGAATCCCGTTCCTGTCTCCGTCAGCTCTCGCGTGTCGCTCGTCGCGAGATACGGCGTGTAGCCTTCCGAGTCGCGCCTTGCCGCCAATTGCACGCCGAGTGTGACGTTGCGAACCGTCAGCACGAGGCGATCTGAATCGAGCGTCTTTTCGTCGTACTCGGTGAGGAGGTCCGCGACTTCATTGAAGTATCGGACCACGGTATCCGGATTGTTCAACATCTGCGGCACCTTTTTAGACATCGACCACTGCGGCGATCGCCATGTTCGTGAAAAGATCCAGCGACCACTGCGGCACGTATTTGCCCGGTGACATTATCCCCTTCGACACGGAAAGATACACGAGGACCAATTCGTAGAACGGGTCGACGCAGATAGAAACGCCGCCTGCGCCCTGATGCGTGTACGCATCGGGTGAGTCGAGCGAGCCGTGGTAACGAGGCTTCTTCTCTCCCTTGACATCCCAGCCGTAGCCCCGGCTCGCCTCGCGAAAATAGTCCTCTTTGAACAGGCACCGCACCCCAGGCGTTTGGTCGCGCGTCATCTACATGACCGCTGCTTCGCTTAGCACCCGCGCAACTCCGTATTGCCCACCGTTGAGGAACATCTGGCAGAAAACCGCCATGTCCATCGCCGTCGAGTAGCCGCCGACCGATCCGCCGGGGACATCGACGGTGCTCGGTTCCGGGAACGTATCGGGGATATCCGCCGATCGCTCGACGTATCGCGCGCGCATCGCCGGCGCCACCTTGTAATCGGTGTCTTTCATCTCGAGCGGCGCGAAGACACGATCGCGCATGAACTGCGCGACGTTCTTCCCGCTCACGCGACGGATGATCTCGGCGAGCATCGAGTACCCCGCGCCGGAGTACGACATCTGTTCACCTGGCGCCTTAGAAAGCGGCGCATCCCAACGCAGCCAAAGGAGCTCGTGGATCATCGGATATTCGTTCGGTTCCAGCGGCGGAATCGTCACTTTGCCGCGGTTCGCCTCTTGATGCTTGACGACGTCCTCGTCGACGAGGCCCGACGTGTGCGTCAGCAGATGGTGGACCATGACCGCTTCTTTGCCGGCGCCGGCGAACTCCGGCAAGCACTCTTGCACGGGTCGATTCAACCCGACGAGCCCATCGTCGACCAAAATCATTATCGCGGTTGCGGCGAAGACCTTGCCTATTGAGGCGAGCGGAAAAATCGCGCCGACATCGAGCGCACGAGCGTCCGGCTGCGGGCCGTACACGCCGAACGCTTCGTGTAACACGACCTTGCCTCGACGTGCCACGACCATGGACAAGGCGGGCGTGCTTCCATTATCGACCCACTCTTTTGCGCGCGTCCGCAGCAGCGCGATGTGCTCGGCCGACATGCCGACATCGCCGGGCTTCCCAATCTGGAGCTTCGGACCCGAGTTGTTCACGGTTGAAGTGACGGTTCGCGGACGGACTCGCAAACCTTCGCCTTCACCTGCTGGTCATGGCGTTCAATCGAACGTGTGGACGCTAGGGGACTTGCGCGATGCCCTCCACCGCGTCGCCGTTGAATCCGGCGTCGTAGCTGTATTCGTAGCGGAAGTTCGGATACGAATAGACGTCGACCGATGAATTTTGGAAATCGGTGACCTGGATGTCGCTGTTCGCACCGTTGAGCGCGCCGAAGTTCGATGCGCCATGGAGATTGATCTTCACGAGCTGTGTGCAAGCGAAGTACACGAGCTGGCACTTGAACCGATATGCTTGCCCGAAGTGCGAATCGACGGTGACGAGATCGCCGGTGTTGTCGAACATGATGTCGCCGGGCGTGTCGCTTTCGATGTAGCCGGACACGACGTGTCCGGGCATTTTCGCGTTCTGCCAAACGACGAGCGAAATCCCCGAGGAGCCGTATCCTGCGCCCCAGACGTTGCCGAGCCCGTCCGCAGCGGCGCTCGACAGTTGTACGATCGACGGGTCCGTCAGATGCGACGTGCATCCGCTCCGCGAGCAGACGTCAACGCCGCTGCCGTCCGCGATAAAAATCGCCGGCGGCTGGACGATAACCCCGATCGGGCCGCCGAACTGATCGTGGATCCTCCCGATCACGGCGCCGCAGTTCGGCGCTAAGATCCTGACATTGCCGCGCGCGATATCCGGCACGTACACATCGCCGGATGCATCGGCGCCGATGTCGACGACACCGTTCGGTGCGCTCATTGTGCAAATCGGTGCGCTATTGTTCTTGTTCTGCGGCCCGAAGGCGAAAAGCCGCGCCGCCCCCGAGCCGCTCTCCTGGGTGACATAGACGTTCTTGGCCACGGAATCAGGTGCGCTTCTCCACCAAGCAGGATGAAAGGGTGACGAGGAGCCTCCACCATACGCGTTCGTCGAGGCACCGCACCCGGAAAGCAAACAAGCGAAACCGACAATGGCGATGCCGGTTTTCATGAAATCGCGACGCATTACGCTCCGCCTTTCGTAACAGGTCACTCGTTACGTCTACGATTCCACCAAGGACTGAAAACCGTGTGAAAGAGTCGTCTACGCCGCCGGATATTCCGTGAGGTCGACGTACGACGTCACGGTCGCTACGGCGAGGAATGCCGTCGGCAACCCTTAGATGAGTATGTAAATGACCGTATCGATCAGCGCCGCGTGCGTCGCGTTCAACGCCATGGTGCTCACGATCTCGGCCCGATCCGCGAAGTAGAACAGCACAACGAACGCTGCCGTGAACAACGCCGTACGCAGACACGTTTGCCGATTCAACATCACAGCGATGCCCTCGAGGATGGATCCGATCACCGTACCTTCGTCGAGTATCGCGGTCGCTGTAACACCGATTCCGAGCGAGAGCGCAAGCAGTTCGGTGAAGCTGATCGCGAACCCCCACGCAGGCTGAATGTATTCAAACCTCAGGAAGAAATTCGGATCCTGGACGCTTCGATTGAAAATCCACGCGGCTACGTAACCGAACCCCTCGCGAAGGGCGAACATGGCGAGCGTTGAGGCAGTCGCGCAAAGCGCGACGACTGTCCACCGATCCGACAAGCGGCTGAGCACCTCGGGGAGCCCAACTCTTCGCTTGCCCATCCATTGGCTCACGTAGACGGCGATCAAACCCGACGCGATGAACAACAAAGCATCGTGCGCGATGTTCGCGATGTTCCAGTTGCCCGTGTCCAGGCCGCTCTCTTGACTACTCGTAGCGCCTGCGTCGGCAAGGTTGGCGTGGGCCATTCCGGCGGGCGTCGTTTGTCCGTACTGATCAGCCCACGCGGTTGCCACGTTGTATTGGAGCACCGCTTGTGGGATAAACGTAAGTGCGATGAGCACGGCGATTTGGCGCCAATATGCCGCGGCAATCGTGATGGCCCGGTCGGCGACAACGCCGGGACTCGAATCGCTCGGCTGACCGATTTCGTGCGTGTCCATATGCGCAAACGGCGGGCCGCATCAAAAGCGACCCTCCCCTAGATCCAACTTAGGCCCGTAAACGACTTTCGGTTCCATACCCGCAAATTAGGGTGATTTCCCCGGTGTCGACCTCACGAGGACCTGATAAAGTGGGGTTACATAGGCATCGCAGCGCGTTGCCCTATGTTTTGTTACGCCAGCATGGCATCGTGGGCGAAGCCCGCCTTGTCAAAATGGGGCGCCGTCGGAGGGACGCCAACCTGATGCGAAAGACGATCGCCGCGCCGATCTGTTCGATCATCCCACCGCACATCTTCAACCGGCTGAGCCAAAGCCACGACCCCGACTATCAGCGCCTTGGGCTTCGGGGCCTGCAGATCACGGCACGGCTGCGCGCCCAACGTTCGGCGAACGAAGCCATCGAAGGCCGCGCCGCAGATACGCCCGGCCTTCTGACGCGAACCGTCTACACAGCCTCGCATCACGAGTCGCTTCCAGGGCGTGTCGTCCGATCCGAAGGCGGGAAGTCGACGGGCAACACCGCCGAAGATCAGGCATACGACGGAGCCGGCATAGTGTGGGACTTCTATAAGGCCGTGTTCGGTCGCGACTCGCTCGACAACCACGGTCTTCGACTCGACTCGACCACGCATTACGGCGCCGGATATGACAACGCGTTCTGGAACGGATCGCAGATGGTGTACGGCGACGGCGACGGCAAGCTCATGCACGATTTCACCGCCGCGATCGACGTCATCGGCCATGAGATGACACACGGCGTGACGCAGAACGAATCCGAGCTCGCTTATCACGGCGAATCCGGCGCGTTAAATGAATCGTTGTCCGATGTGTTCGGGATACTCGTCAAGCAGCGACACCTCTTACTCGATGCGGCGTCGTCGGACTGGCTCATCGGCGTCGGCATCCTCATCCCGCCGGATCCCCTTCCGGCGGGCGCCGTGTGCCGCGGACTGCGCGACATGCTCAACCCTGGAACCGCCTACCGCGGGTTGCCGTTCGGCGACGATCCGCAGCCTGCGACGTACGCCGATCGGTATACCGGACCAGATGATAACGGCGGGGTTCACATCAACGCCGGCATACCGAGCAAAGTTTTCGCGACGTACGCAACCGCCGTCGGCGGCAACGCGTGGGAGACGCCCGGACACGTCTGGTATAGAGCAGCGACCGGTGCGGGCTTGCCGTCGGCGGCGACGTTTGCCCAGTTCAAGGCGATCACGATCGAAGCGGCTCGCCAGATCGATGCCGCCACGGTTCCAGCCTTGCAATACGCCTGGGCAACAGTGGGCATTTGAAACACTGTTGAGGAGCGGTCGAGATTTATCTCGACCGAGGACGGGCAGGATGTAGAGGTGATTGTTTCCATCACTCGCAGCGGCGGAATCGCCGGCAATACTACAACCGCCACGGTCGACACCGATTCGCTCGATCCCGATCGGGCTAAGTCTATCAAGTCGATCGTCTCCGACGCGCGAGCCGCATCGGATCACGGCACGATGATGCCCGACGGTTTCCAATACGACGTGACGGTGACCGACGACGAAGGGTCGAAGTCGATGCGTTTCCACGGCGACCCGTGCCCGGCCACCGAGCTCTTCGCCGAGATTCGCAACCTCTAACAAGGAGCGCTCGGAAATGCGAACCTGTGTTACTTGACGCCGCGGAAGAGGAACGAGCCGGCGAGCTTGTGCGACATGACGGAGATGTCGCCTTCCATCCGGGCGAGCCGAACATTGGCCTCCTGCGACTCCGCGACCATCGTGTCAAGGCTCGAGTTCGTGCGGAGCAACAGAGCGTTCGTCTTGGAGAGCTTTCCGTTCATCGCTGAGAGCTGCCGATCGACGCGATCCAAGGTCTCCATCTGTTTCGAAACGCGCGCGATGTTCGTCGCGACGACTTCCATCTTCGCAGTAGTATCATCGAGATTCCGCGCCATCGAGGAAAGCTCTCGAAAGGCGATGGTGCCGCCGATGCCCGCGCCGACGAGGACGACGCAAACGATCGCGACGAGAATTGCCACTAGCGTGCGAGATTGCATCTCGATAGGATTCCCCGATCGGCTGAAATACCACTGAAACAGACCGCTCGAAGTGACAAAAAGAGCGTCGACCTGCTTGGTCGATCGCTCCTTCCATCGAGCCGTTTTCTCGTGGCTTACT
>DASQJC010000289.1:0-2950 GCA_035631255.1 Candidatus Eremiobacteraceae bacterium
CCACGTCGATGACGCAATTCTTGCCGTATCTGAACTTGTCTTCACCGCGCAGCGTCACGCCCTCGGCGATCGAGATGTCCGGCATGCGGCTGCGCGACGGTTGGACGGCTTTGCGGAATCGGCGCATGAAGCGGTTGATCAAAGCGCGTTCTGCTACGCGTTCGCCGCGGTTCGTTCCTGGGTTGTTCGTCTCGCCTAGGCGCGCGACGCCTCGCTCATCTCGCGGACGATGGGCAACATGACGTCGACCGCGTCGAGCAGCTTTGCCGGTTTGACGGCCGCGGTCTGATCGGTAAGCACCGGCGGCAGGCGTTTCACGATGATACGCGCCTCGGTCCACTGCCGGCTCATCTCCGCGCACAGCATTTCGCCTTCGGCCTTCGACTTCACAAGTTCTTCGACGCCCCGAGCTTCGCCGTCGAGCGCTGCGGTGGACGGGTAAAAGATCGTCACGGGCGTTCCCACGCGTGCTTGCATCAGCTCGCAAAGTCGCTGGAAGCCGAGGACTTGGATACCGATCAAGCTCTCGAAGCGGTCGCGCTCGAACGGTTCGCTCTTTTGCCGGCGCACCTGTGGCGTCGCGAAGTAGTATATCTGATCGTAATCCCAAGGCAGCGTGTTCAATTGCGCGTCCGGATCGGCGCCCGCATCGAACCGCAACGCACTGCATCTCGCTTCGCTGATCTCGGCGACGAGCGCGTCGCCTTCTTCTTCTCCGACCAGGTGCGTGATCGTCACGCGGCCTCCGCCCGCGGCGATGATCTTCGCGGTCGCAGCGCCAAGCCCGCGCGACCCGCCGACGATCAAAGCTTTCGTCGAAGCGAATTCGTCGCCGCGAACGATGGACGCGATATCACGAACGCTTCGCTGCTCGACCGGCGGCTTGCGCGCGAACGCGTACGCCGAGCCCGAAAGACCGCTTCCCTCGACAGCGACGTCGATGATGCGAAAGCGATCGTCGACTTTGCGCACCTCGAACCGAAGCGCGCCGTCCTTGTCGGCCGTGTCCACGAAATCGACGTCGAAGCGGCTGAATATCGAATGCATGCCCGGTACGATCATGCCGACGAGCGCCGAGAGCGCAGCGAGCCCTTTCACTCTTTCAGTCCCGATGAGGCGTGCTGCATTCGGGAACGCGTCTGCGATCCGCGCATCGACCATCGACGGCAAGATTCCGGAACGGCCGTTCATCTCTGCGGTATCGAGGATGATCGGCGTCGACGGGACGTCGATCGACTTAGTGTTCGTCGGTGGTTTCGCGCGCGGCGGTTGTGACGTGAATTTCATCGTAATCGCAAAGGCAGCTTGGCCGTCCGCCGACAGCGCGAAGCGCAGGGTATCGTCGGTCCGCTCGGCGATATCGATCGCGACGGTTGTGTTTGGATAGATGAATCGTGCGAAGCGCGCGTCGATGGACGTGGGAGCGCGCTCGATTATTTCGTGCGCGTTGAGCTCATCGATCGCCCATAGAATCGCATGTATCGCGTGGACTATCGGCTCGCCTGGCTCCGTCCGGCGAGCGGCGACGCGATCGATGTGCATCGGGTTCGCATCGCCTGACAAGCGCGCGAACGATGTTTGATCGGCCGTGCTGAACTCGCGTGTCGCGATTACGCCGCTCATAAATACAGCCGTTCGGCGATCGACAAGGGACCGCCCCTGCGCTGGTCCTTCGCGGCTTCACCACTCAACGGGAGCGAGCGCCGCTTCACTCAACGCGCCGACCCACGCACCCGTTGCCCGTAACCCATATCCCGTGTTCACGTGGGTACGAAAAAGCGGGCTGTTGGCATAAGAGCCCGCAGCCACAGCAACAGAGAGGTAAGCTGAATGAATCTCATTCGAATCTCCCCGATAATCGGTTTCGCAGCGGTCATCGCGATGTCTTCGGCTGCGATCGCGCGTCCGACGACGACCGCGCATCCGATCATCAGGCCCGCCCCGCCTCCGATCACTCGGACCGTGGCGCCTCACATGATCTTCCATCACGTTGATTCGCAATTGGCGCCGAGGCCGCTACCATTCCCGCCGCCTGTGCATCACCCGACGCCACCTCACCCGATCCCTAATCCGCATCACCCGGCGCCACCGCATCCGAGACCGAATCCGCCTCCGCCGGGACCAGGACCGATCGTGAGGCCTCCTGGCAGCTAAGGCGACACTCAACAGTCACTGAGAATAGAGACCGGCTCGAGGAACCGGTCTCTCTCCATTTCGGCTGAGGTGTGTCAGACCGGCAAGCCGTGGGCTAGGATGAGGATGTAGAACGCGACGATGATGCAATACAACGCTATCGCGGCGGGTTCGATCCTGAGCGGCGCATCTTGCCCTCTATCGATAGCGAATTCGTCGCCGGTTCGGAAAAGCGAGAATGCTATGATGTCTATGTTCCCGATCGTCGCAAGCATGCCGTACAGCACGATCATCGGCTGGCCTCCGATGCCGCCCGGTGCGGTCAACGCGGTGCCGGCGATGAGCGGCAGATAGAAACCGCCCATGATGAACCGACGCCGATCGCGCGGTGTCTCGAGCGAGGCCGCCTGGGGAGCGAGCGCGAGCATATCGTGCGCAGCCGGCTTGGTCAATAGGAAGAGGACGATCCAGCCGATCGCAGACGCGACGTAGCGTACCCAAACAGGGGCATGGAGCAGATCGGCTATCACGGCCGTGTCACCGGCGGTGAGCCACGGCGTGACGATGATGTAGTTGACGAACTGCATGATCCCAAGCCACGCCATCCAGAACAGCAACAGACGGCCGAAACTGTAGCCCGCGGGCATGCCTCGATACCACGCCCGGAAGAACAATCCCAAGATCAGGCTCGCTATCGGGCCTGCGGCAAGAATCGCCAGGCTTTGGTGGATCGTGCCGGTCGGATTGTCTTCGAAGAACGCGTAGATCTTCGGCGAAAAGCCCAGCGCTTGCGCCATCAACCCGTGACCGGTCTCAT
>DASQJC010000290.1:0-13045 GCA_035631255.1 Candidatus Eremiobacteraceae bacterium
CGCGAAGATCGACGGCGGTCAGAGCCGCAAGCTCATCCACACCGTCCGCTCAGCCGGCTACTCACTGCACGGCGGCGCTCCGGACTAAGCCGTCGGCGATCGGCAGGCGCACCCGAACTTGCGTGCCTTTCCCCGGCGTGCTTTCGAGATCGACATCGCCGTCGGCACGCACGGCGATCCGCTTCACGATCGCAAGTCCGAGTCCTGAACCCGGCACCGACCCGCGCTCGTCACCGCGAGAAAAACGGTCGAACGCGCGCACGCGCAGTTCCGCCGGCATGCCCGGGCCGTCATCGACGACGGTCAGGATGCCGTAGCGATCGTCGCGCGTCGTCTCGGCGACGACGTGTGAGCCGGGCGCATATTTGATCGCGTTATCGACGAGTATGCCGACGATCTCGCGGATGTCCGACTGCGAACCAGCGACGTGCACGTCTGGGTCGAGCTTCGTCGAAAGCGCCGTCGTACCGCGCAACGGCTCGAACGATTGCATCGTGTCGGCGACGACTTGCGAGAGGTCGACGGATTCGCGGCGCTCCGGAGCCACGGCGTCTAGGCGCGCGAGCATGAGCATGCGCATGATGAGCCGGCGCATGCGCTCGCCCTCGACCGCTACCGATTCGAGAATGCGCTGCGCAAGCGCTTGCTCGGCGATAGCACCTTGCCGAAGCACATCGACGAAGCCCATGACGACGGTGAGAGGCGTCCGCAGTTCGTGGCCGGCATCGGCGACGAACGAGCGCAGGTTCGCTTCCGCTTCCGCGCGCAAGCGGATCGACGAAGCGAGCTCGTCGGCAGCGGCGTTGTAGGCGTCGACAACTCCCGGCGTCGTCGGTTCGTCGCCGAGCATTTCGAGACGCGCGTATTCGCCGATCGCGAGACGCCGCAGCGCCGACTCGATTGTGTTGACCGGAGCGAGCGCGCGACGGAGCGTCCGCCGCTGGACAAGGAACGATATGAGCATAGCGATGATGATCAACGCGATCATCGACATCGCATATTCGCGCTCGATGTTGACGACTGGGTCATCGTGCAGCTTGAAGACGAACATCGTATCTGCGACGTGCAGGTATACTGATGGCGACTCGAACGGACCCGAAGGAGTGATTATCTGTGGGGGCGTCACCATGATCCCGAACGGGGGTGGCATCAGCCGCTCGGTGCCGTCGTCGGGCATGGGTGGACGAGGCAGGGTCTGGCTGGAGACGTCAAGGCCGCGCGCTCTCGCGGCGGCGGTGATAGACGACGTCAGCTGATCTTGGCTCGCGCCCACGTTCGCCATGGAGGCCGCCATCCGGCCCAAACCCGAGGCGGCGTCAGCAAGCTGAACGTCGCCGAAATTGACCGCCGACGTGCTCAGATGAAGCGCAAACGCCGAGATGCCGACCGCGAGAACGAGCCACAGCGCGACGAGCGCGCAGTGCGCGAGGATCGGAGTGATGGGGACGCCCTGCTTTGAGGTCATGCTCTAATATCGGACCAAATCCGCCTTAGACGGCCCTGTGAAACCCCCTAGCCCGCAGAAGAAGAAGACGGCTCGTCACACGATGTCGTAAGGTGCCGGTCGTATACTCGCTCTCATGAGAAACCTCATCCCGGCGATATTCGCCGTCGCCGTCATCAGCCTTCCCCTGGGAGCGGTCGCCGGCGATCAGCCCGCTCCGATGCCTCCGATGCCTCCGATGCCTCCTCCGGGCATGGGGATGGCCTTCGATTTCGACGGCCAGAACCTCACCCCGGCGCAACAGCAACAGATCCATCAGATCATGGATCAGACGCATCAGCAGATGGACCAGCTGATGTCGCAGGCGCGTTCGAGAGTCCTCGGCTCGATCACGCCCGCGCATCGCCAACTTCTGGCGCAAATCGTCGGCAATCTCGCGATCTCACAGAACCCCGATTGGGATGGCGCGGCGAAGCAGTTGAACGCCGCCTTATCCCCCGGTGAAGCCCAAGCGGTACTCTCGGCGCACCAGGCGGCGATGCAGCAGATGATGTCGCTCATGCAGTCGACGCATCAGCGGATGGAATCCGTGCTCACCACGCAGCAGCGCAGCCAGATGCAAAACGGACATCCAAACGACTCGACCCACGATCGGATGTACTTCAAGGGTCCGGCCGGATCTCCGACAGCCGGCGAGATCCTGCTCCACTTGAGCGAAGGTGGATTCGGCGACCACATGTTCATCGAGCAGCATGTGCAAACATCGACGATCACACACTGACCCATCGGTGTGAACCCAAGCCGGGGGCGTCTGCCCACGCCCTCGGCACTCTCCCGAATTTCTCTCCCCGCCAAGGAGCGGCCGGCCTTCCACGGGACCGGTCGCTCCGACCATTCAGGTGTTCTTGTCGCGCGGGTGGGCGTCGTCGTACGTCTGGCGGATATGCTCGAGCGAGACGTTCGTGTAGATCTGCGTCGTGCTCAGGTTCTCGTGACCGAGCAGTTCTTTGATGACGACGAGATCGGCGCCATGCTCGAGCAGATGCGTTGCGAACGAATGCCGCAGCGTGTGAGGTGAGGCGAATCGTTCGATTCCAGCGGCCTTTTTCAACGCGCGAAACGTGTATTGGACCATCCTAGTCGTAAGTCGGTTGCCGGACTTGCTCACGAAGAGCGCGTCCGTCTGCGATGCGGGCCGAACCGCCAACCAGCGGTTGAGCGCGCGGACCGCGGTCTTGTTCATGAGCGTCATGCGCTGCTTGTTCCCTTTGCCGGTGACGCGCATCGTGCGCCGCTCGCGATCGACGTCCGCGGTATTGAGCCCCACGAGCTCGGCGACCCGGATCCCCGCGGCGTAAAGCAATTCCAGCATCGCGTGGTCACGCGCGAACAGAAACTCGTCGTCGGTGTGGACCTTAGCGCCGAGGAGTTTGGCGACTTCGCGTTCGGTCAACACTTTGGGCAGCGTCTTGGGCTCTTTGGGCGGCTTGAAGTCCGACAGGGGATCGTCGGACCGTTTCCCGGTCCGCTTAAGGTACTTGAAGAAGGCCCGCAGCGACGCGATCCGGCGTCGGACGGCGGCCGCGGAATATTTACGCTGGCCCATGAGCGTCATGACGTAGCGCCGGGCGTCGCTGAGGTCCGCCCTGGACAGTTTCGCCTCGTCACGCCCCTTGTCGAGGAATCGCGCGAAGTCGTCCAAATCGCCGGTGTAGGCCACCGCAGTGCGCTGGGAAAGGCCCCTCTCGAGGCGGATATAGGCCGAAAAAGCGTCTATGAGGGCAGGGCGCTCTTGAGGGTCAGCCATTTCGTATAATAACTGTTTCACGAAATAGGCGAATTCCTGCCTTTCCGCCCCAAGCGCGGTCGCCGTGCTGACGGCGCTTTGCCACCACTTCTACAGCGCGAGTTGTACGGCGACAAAAAAAGAACGCGAACGCATGAAACGGATCACCGTTTTCGCGATGATATTGATTGGAATGCTCGTCGCGCCGGCGTTAGCGGACGGCGGCGGCATCCGTGGTTATGTGTATGCCGACGATCGTCGCGTGGGAAACGCGTTGGTCGTTGTTACTGGGCCAAGCGGGGTTGTGCGGACTCGGACGAACGCAAACGGATTCTACGTGGTCCTCGGGCTGGTACCCGGTGAATACCACGTGCGCGCGTTGTTGCAGGATCACGGGTTGAATGACTGTTCCAGCCAGAGCATCACCGTGAACGCAGACGAAGTTCGGGACTGGATGGTGTATCTCGACCCGAAGACGATCTTGGGCTTATGCATTCCTCCGCCGAAGACACCTCTCGGCGACCCAGACGCGACGGCCGACGTCTACGACATCCAATAGCGCGTGACCGAAAGGCCACGCGTATTGGACTTCTGCCGCTCTAGGGACCTAGGTCGGCATCGAGGTTGGAGCTGTCGTCGGCGCGCCCGACGGATTCGGATTCGTGCTGCTCGTGCCGCACGCAGCGATCGATAACGCGACTGTCGCGAGCAATGCGGCAGCAATAGCAGCGGATTTACCTATTCTCAAGCGGAGCATAACGGTCTCCCTGGCGAAGTGTTTGCACACACGGTTGCCCAGAGTTGGCGTCGGCTACACCGTGATGGGCACCGTCGGCTCGGATGACCGTCGACCGAGCGAACTACACTCAGGACGCTGAACTTGCAAGACGTCCGGGATGCGCGTGTACCGCGCTCGTTCGCCCGTTTTTGGACGGAAGTTCCGTTCTGGGTTATTCTTATCGCTGCGGCACTGCTTCGCTGCATCGAGGCCATCCGAAGACCGCTCCAGGTCGACGAAGCGTTGACGCTCGATATGGCCGGGCTTCCGCTCAAACAAGGCGTTGCGCTGATGGGCGCGGATGTGCATCCGCCGCTCATCCTGATCATGCTGCATCCGTTCGAAGCGCTTCACGTGCCCGATGTCGTCGTGCGGGTGATCATGGTCGCGTTAGGAATCGCTTCCGTCGCAATCATCTACGCGATTGTGAATCTTTGGGCCGGTCGCGTGCCTGCCCTCATCGCGATGATGTTAGCCGCCGCGATGCCGACGATCGTCTTCTACGACACCTGGGTGCGGATGTACGCGCCGTTCTCGACAATCGAGTTGCTCAGCTGGTATTTCTTGTCGGTCGTGTTCGTAAAACACGATCTGAGTGTCGTCAAACGCCGTACAGTCTGGGCCGGATGGGTGCTCTGCACAATCGCCTCACTGTATCTGCTCTATCTCGCGCTGTTCGTGCTCGCTTCCCAGCTGATCTGGATCGCCGTCCGAGAGCGCGCCGCGTTGGTCAAACCGCTTATCGGTGCTGTGGTCGCTCTGGCCGCCTTCCTGCCTCAGCTGCCTGTCTTCATCCATCAGATGTCGTTCGGCGGACAGTCGTGGCCGTGGGGGCTCGAGCATCCGGGGGCCGCGATCTTCCGGATCCCAGGCGAGGCGCTCTTGCACCCGGAGACCGACGCTTGGCTCGACCCGATTCACGTCATCGCCGTGGTCGGACTTGCCGCGGCGCTCGCCGCCGTCTTCTTCTTCTCTCGCGATACCGCGCTGCCGTGGCTTGGTCTCTCGTCATTATTGGTCGTTCTCGTGAGTCTCGCGAAGCACGAGTCGCTCTATCTCGATCGCTACTTTTTGCTGCTCGGCTATGCGGCGTGCGCCTGGTGCGGCGTCGCCCTCGCGAAAGTCGCCGCGATGCCTCGACCCGGTGGGCTCGCGGTTGCGGGAATCGTCGCCCTCGTCGCAGCGTATGGCATCGTGCGAGCGACCAATCCGTATTTCTACACTGCAGACTGGCCGGCGATATGGAGCTACGTCGCATTACGGGCCGACTCACGTGACGCCGTCGTCGCGGAACAACCGTCATCACTCCTAGCGCTCAAGCGCATCCTTCCGCGGACACCTTTCGCCCAGATCGGGGTCGACGCTGGAGGCCAAGTCGCCGCTGCGAAGACCGAGACGATCAAGACCCACAGACGGATCTGGCTCGTCCTCTTCGAGGCGACGGCCGTCGATCCGAATTCCGATCTCCTCAAGGATCTGAGTCCATACTATCGTGTCGATAGAGTCACGCGCTTCGACCGTGCGACGACCGGCGAGTCGGTGACGGTCGCCGAGCTCAACCGCAAATGAAGAGGCTCGATCCCGGCAACGTCATGCTCGCGATCGCGCTGCTTCTTGGCGCCGCGACTCGGCTCGTCGGATTGACATCCGGCAGCGTCTACGTCGACGAGGTGCACACGCTTCGCGTCGCCGGTACGACCTTGCCGAACATGATCGCGCAGCTCGCCGCAAACGACTATCACCCGCCGTTGTTCTACGCTATCGCGCACGCACTGTTGGGTCTTCACTTGCAACCGGAGGCCTATCGCTACTTCACCGCGCCGCTCGCGCTCGTGACGATCGCAGCGACGTGGGCGATCGCGCGGCGTCTGTTAGGCTCTACCCCGGCGGGTATCGCCGCGCTCGTCATCGCCATCGACCCGACGGCGATCATGTGGGACCGCATCTTCAGGATGTACGTCGTGCTCGATGCGCTCGTCGCGCTCTCCTGGTGGCTCCTGATCACCGCCGAAAGCTCGAGCGGCGCGCGCCGGACTTGGCTGTGGATCGCGTTCGCAGTCTGTGCGATCATGCAGCCGTACATTCACTACATCGGTATCCTCAACGTCGCATGCCAAACTGCATACGGGCTCTGGCGATTGCGCACCGCGTGGCCCGCGGCGGCGAGCGCGATTGCTTCGGCGCTGGCGTTCTTGTGGTGGCTTCCGTACGCGGTGCGACAGATTCCCGGTGGAGGGCTAGTCGCGGGCACCGCGGCCTTGCCGGTCGAGTGGTGGACGATCGCACGCGACGCGGTCCTCGAGGGCGCGCCCCTCGCCTGGATCCAGTCACCAGGGTTTGACATCATCGTCACTATCATCGTCGTCGCGATGAGCATCTGGGCCGCGTTGACTGCCCGGCGTACGATCCTCCTATTTTGGCTGCTGCTCGCCGCTCTCCAAATCGTTCTGAGCCTCGTTAGCGGTAAGTTCTTAGCGGCGCCCCGCTATTTGCTGCCGATTCTCCCCGTGTTCGCGATGGGAGTCGGCCAGGTCGTCGACCGGCATCTTCTTCTACCGAAGGTCCGTCTCGCGCCGTTCGCGGTTGGAGGGCTGATTCTCGCATTGCTCGGTTACTGCGCGACAAACGTGCTCTTCGATCCGCTCTACCAATTCCCGGATTGGAATATCGTAGCGTCGATATTTGCGCAGCACGCTCAGCCGGCCGACGAGATCATCGTCGATCAAGGGTACGACGAGGAGGCCCTAGGCTCTGCGTTCGGTGGCCGGCGGATCAATCCGGTCGGGTCCAACTCCCTCGAATCGATGATCGAATATGTGCATGAGGATCGCGAAGCGCGCATCTGGTACATAGAAAATCAATACTACTTCGTCGACCCGAACCGCAAGGTTCTCTCGGCGCTAGAATCGACCAGACCGAAGCTCGGGGAATGGCTCGAGCCGCGCGTCGAGTTGAGCAATCGCGTTTACGTAGTGCTCTTCGGACCCGCGTGGGCGCCGGTTCACATCAGGGAGCGGTGATCATGGGTCGAGCTTCGCTCGGCCTTCTGCATCGGAACCCGGTTGATTTCCGGCGCTCCGCGTGAGACAATCGCGACCACCGGCCGGATATTGAAGTCAAGAGGTCGTCATGTCGCGCACGCTTCGCCCCTTCGTCGGTCTTCTGTCCGCATTGATTCTCGCAGCATGCTCGGCGGGGTCGAATGCGCCCACCTCTGTCCTTCCGGCACAGACGGCGCGGATCACAGCGCAGCCCGATTCGCATATCGGTCCGTACCTCGTCACGATGAATTATAGGACCGGCGCGCTCGAGGTCTGGCCGCTCCGCCACGGCGGCGGTAGTCATCCAAAGGCCATCTCCGCTCCGCTCGGCCCAGGTCTTACAGTGGGTCTAGCATCCAAAGACGAGGTCGTCGCGATCGTCACCCAACATCCGAACGAACTTGCTCTGTACGACATCAATAATCAGACTTTGCGGACGATCGCCGATCCCTTCGGTTCGCCCACAGACGTGGCGATCGGCAAAGACGGCACGATCTATGTGAACAATGTGCCGAAAACGGGCACGAGCATAACGCTTTACGCCCCGCCGCAGCACCGTCCGGTTGAACTCAAATGCGGAGCGCTTCGTTCGAGCAATTTTGTGGCGGTCGACAACGAGAACGACATCTTCATCCAAGGTTACGGCGGCGGTTCATCGGTCGTCGTCGCTGAGATCGCGGCCGGATCGCAAACGTGCACAAAACTAGACCTCAAGCAAGGCGGTGGCTATGCCGCCGGCATCGTCGTCGACCCGGTCACCGACGACCTCGTCACGCTCGACGATCCCGACCTGTGCGCGGGGGGCGCCGAGGGGCGCATGACCGTCTACCCCAAGCCGTACAATAAAGCCACGGGAACGTCGCGAGTGCTCGGCTTTGAGTGCTCAAGTGGGCTCCGCCTTGGCTTCCGTTCTAAGTTTGTCTTCATCGGCGACTCCAATCTTGGCCCTGGTCTCATCCTTCAGCGTACATTCCCGCATGGCAGCGATGCGGGCATCTATCAGGGCGGCAATTTGTCGGCGTTCACGACCATTCCCAGCAGCCTACCCAACTGAAGTATCCGAGCTTCGCTCGGCATACCACATCCAAAATCGACGGCCCGCGGCGGTCGAGATAAATCTCGACCGCTCCTTATTATTCGCGTGGCTACGTTCGACGCTTGGAGGAGATGACGCCGGAGTTCATTCCGGTCATCGTCAGGCCGCCGTGGAAACGCGCGTGTTCGACTTTCATGCAGCGGTCGTAGACGACGGCTAGACCTGCCTCGTCAGCGATACGGTTCGCCTCTTCGTTTATCACCCCGTATTGAAACCATATCGCTTTGGCACCGACAGCGATAGCGTCGCGTGCGACGGATACCACTTCTTCTTTCCGCCGGAACACGTCGACGACGTCAGGCGCTCCGTGCACGTGCGCGCACGCTTCAAGCGTCGGATAGCACGGATCTCCATCGATCGACTCGGCGTTCGGATTGACCCCATACACTTCGAATCCGTGCGAGAGCAGATATCGATAGACGAAATAGCTCGGCCGGACGTGATTCGGGCTCGCCCCGACCATGAAGACTTTCCTCGTCCGGTCGAGGAGCTCGCGCCGCTCCGCGGGCGTGCGCAGGATCAACGCGCCGTCGCTCCGGCGACCTTGGCGGCTGCGGCAAGCGCTCGATCGAGATCCCAGATGAGGTCGTCCACGTCCTCAAGCCCGACGGAAACGCGCACCATGTCCGCAGTGACGCCCGCCCGCTCCATCTCGGCCTCGCTCAGCTGGGCGTGCGTCGTCGACGCCGGATGTATGACGAGGCTCTTCGCGTCACCGACATTGGCGAGATGGCTCCAGAGCTGAAGCGACTCGATGAAGGCGACTGCCGCTGCGCGGCCTCCGCGCAAACCGAACGTGAAGATCGAGCCGGCGCCGCGCGGCAGATATTTGCGGACGAGCTCGCGTTGCGGGTTCGACGGGGAACCGGGATAGCGCACCCAGGCGACGCCGTCGTGTTTTTCGAGATGTGCCGCGATCGCAGCCGCGTTCGACGTCTCGCGGTCAATTCTCACGGCGAGCGTCTCGAGTCCCTGGATGAGCAAGAACGCGTCGAATGGCGACAAGCACGGCCCGAAATCTCGCAACACCTCGGCGCGCGCACGCATGAGGAATGCGTACTCGCCGAACGTCTCCGTGAAGAGCATCCCGTGGTATCCCGGGCTCGGCTCCGACAGCAGCGGATGCTTGGAGCCCCACTGGAACTTGCCGGATTCAACGACGACGCCAGCCATCACCGTGCCGTGCCCGCAGATGAATTTCGTCGCAGAGTGGACGACGATATCGGCACCGTGCTCGATCGGCCTGCATAAGTACGGCGATGCGAATGTGTTATCGACGATGAGCGGAACGCCGGCCGCATGCGCGACGTTCGCGAGGCCCTCGATGTCGGCGATCGTGCCTTGCGGATTGCCTATCGTCTCGACGTACAGCGCCTTCGTGTTCGGGCGGATCGCGGCGCGCATGCCGTCCGGCTCGCCGCCCGGCACGAGCGTCACGTCGATCCCCAGACGCTTGAACGCGACCGAGAACTGCGTCACCGATCCGCCGTAGAGGTTCGCCGAGCTGACGATATGGTCGCCGCCCTGCGCGAGCGAGAGGATCGCGACGAGCTGCGCCGCATGCCCGGAGGACGTCGCCAGAGCGCCGAGCCCGCCTTCGAGGCTTGCCATCTTCTCCTCGAACGCCGACACGGTCGGATTGCTGATGCGCGTGTAGATGTTGCCGTACGTGCGCAGGGAGTAGAGATTCGCGGCGTGCTCGGTCGACTCGAACACGTAGCTCGCGCTCATGACGATCGGCGTCGCGCGTGCGCCCGTGATGGGATCGGGCGGCGTGCCGGCATGCAGCGCACGGGTGGAAAAGCCGAACTCTCGGTCAGCGGACATCATCGCACCGGCCGACGGAAGCCGGCCGCTCCTGAAAAAGGGACTGTTAGAGCGGTGGTGTCTAGACGGTCGTGCGCAGGACTTCCTGCAGCGTCGTCACGCCTTCGAGCATGCGCTGGACGGCGTCATCGCGCAAGTCGGCGAATTGTTGGACGTTGACGACGTAGTCGAGCAGCTGCGTCGAGTCGGCGGCCTTTGCGATGAGCCGCCGCAGCCCTTCGTCGATGATGACGACTTCGTGCACCGCCATTCGGCCCTTGAAGCCGGTGCCGTGGCACTGATGACAGCCTTTTCCGCGATAGAGCTGCTTGGGCGCGACGAGCGGCAAGATCTCCTCGAGCAGCACCGCCTCATCTGCGCCGACGTCGTATTGCTCCTTGCAGCGCTCGCAGATCTTGCGGACGAGCCGCTGACCGACGACCGCGATGAGCGACGAGCCGATGAGCGCAGGATCGACGCCGATGTCAATGAGACGCGCGATCGCCTGGACCGCAGTGTTCGTGTGCAGCGTCGAGAACATCAAGTGGCCGGTGAGCGCCGCGCGCACCGCGAGGTCGGCGGTCTCGCGATCGCGGATCTCGCCGACGTAGATGATGTCAGGATCCTGGCGGAGCACGGAGCGCAGGATGGACGAGAACGTGACGCCTCGTTTCGTCGCGATCTCGACCTGGTTGACGCCTGGCACTCGGTACTCGACCGGATCTTCAATCGTCGTGATGTTCGTCGTGCCGTCGTTGATCTCTTGAAGCGCGGCGAAGAGCGTCGTCGACTTGCCGCTGCCGGTCGGGCCGCAGCACAAGATCATGCCATGCGGCCGGTGGATCATCGGCTCGAGCAGTTCGAAATTACGTTCTGAGAAACCGATCGCGCGCAGGGTCTTGTAGGTCGGATTCTTCTCGAGCAAGCGGATGACGATCTTCTCGCCGTCGACGGTCGGTATCGACGACACTCGCAAATCGAAATCTTTGCGCGCGTAGCGCATCGATGCGCGCCCGTCTTGCGGCACGTGCCGGATCGTGATGTCCATGCGGCACATGATCTTGATGCGGGAGACGACAGCCGGGTAAGCCGGCTTCGGCAGCGTCCGGATCGAGTGCAAGACGCCATCGAGGCGGAATCGGACGAGCGTCTTATCCATCTGCGGCTCGAGGTGGATGTCGCTCGCGCTGTCATCGACCGCCGAGCGGAGCATCGAATCGACGAGCGAGACGATCGGCGTCGCATCCGACAGCTTGCGGAGCGTCTCGAGATCTTCGACATCGTTCTCGCCGAGCGACTCGAGCCCGGCCATGCCGGGAAGCAGGTCGAGTAGGCGGTCCGCCGACTGCAGCCGCGCGCCTTGATAGACGTCGCGAATCGCGTTTTCGACATCTTCGATGAGCGCGAAGCGCACCTCGACCTGCTGATGGTTGCGCATTTGGAGCAGATCGAGCGTCGGCAGGTCCATCGGGTCTGCCATCGCGACGACGAGCCTGCCTTCATCGCGCGCGATCGGGATGACGTTCTGCGTTGCGGCGACACTCGAGGTGACGGCATCGGAGACGCCGACGTCGGGGCGATCGCGGCGCAGGTCGACGAACGGCACGTCGTAGACGGCGCCCATGAACGCGTCGTATAGGTCGTAGTTGATGATCTTCGCTTCGACGAGCGCGTCCAGGAGCGACTTGCCTTCGAAGAGCCGGGCGAACAGCACGCGGTCGGTGTCCGACGGCGACAGCTTGTGGACTTGCTCGATGCGGCGGAGGAGACGCATGTAATAGATATGGTACGCCGCCGGAATGTTCGCAGCGGGGCGGCCCTCGGCCGAAGGCTTCGCCGCTCCTTCGACGACGCCGAGGAACTGCGGCTGACCACCGGGCGCGTATATCGCTTCGAGCAGCGCGAACCGCTCAGAGCCGTTTAGCGTGCCGAAGCGGATTCCGTACGTCTTCGAAGCGGTGCCGTTCGGACCGTGCTGCCACACGATCTCGATGTCGGCTCGCACCGTCTCGCCTTGGCCGACGGTGACGAGCGCATAGCCTTTGTCGCCGATTGTGAGCTGATCGGTCGTCGCAAGTCGAAGACCGCCGAGGCTGACATCCGACGCCGTGCCGGACGCCATCTTCCCATCGTCGGTCTTGATGGAGACCGATACACGCATCCGGCGCCGCTGATACCGGCGCCGAGCAGCTACCTCACCGGCGGGCGATCGCTTCATCATCCTTGATTATAACATCGGCGGAAACCGGCCGCCGCCCGAAGCGCCGTCCCGCTCAGGCCTATCGAAAACCGGGCGATTTTTGCGCTTAGACGGCAGCTCCGAGGGCTTCGACCAGCTCCTTGACCGCTGCCGCGCTCTTCTGCAGCGCGGCCTGCTCATCGGGGGTCAGCTTTATCTGTACGACTTCGACAAGGCCTTTCGCCCCGAGCTTGCACGGCACGCCGACGAACAGGTCTTTGATGCCGTATTCGCCTTGGAGGTAGGCGGCGCAGGGGAGGATCTTGTTCTTGTCCTTGAGGATCGCGTCGACCATGTCGGCGATCGAGCGCGCCGGTGCATAATACGCGCTACCCGTGCCGAGCAGATTGACGATCTCGGCGCCGCCCTGCGCGGTCCGTTTGACGAGCCGATCGATCGTCGCGGCGTCCATGAGATCGGTGATCGGGATGCCCGCGACCGTCGAGTAGCGCGGCAAGGGCACCATCTGGTCGCCATGCCCGCCGAGGACGAACGCGCCGACGTTTTCGACGCTCACGCTCAGCTCGGCGGCGATGAACGTCGCGAAGCGCGCGGAGTCGAGTACGCCGGCCATGCCGAGCACGCGCTCGCGCGGGAAGCCGCTCGTTCGCCGCGCGACCTCGCACATCGCATCGAGCGGATTCGTGACGACGATGAGGATCGCGTTCGGCGACAGCTTCATCGCGTTCTCGGTCGCCGTCGCGACGATCCCGGCATTCGTCCGCAGCAGATCATCGCGGCTCATGCCGGGCTTGCGCGGCAATCCGGCGGTGATGACGACGATGTCGGAATTTGCGGTCGGCGCGTAGTCGTTCGCGCCCTCGACATGCACGTCGCTGCCTTCCACCGACAGCG
>DASQJC010000291.1:0-15963 GCA_035631255.1 Candidatus Eremiobacteraceae bacterium
GTCGATCTCGGCGATGCGTACGTCGACGCGGCTATCGATTTCTGGACGCAGCTCGGTCCGGGCTCACAAAAACCGGCGATGGGAGCGATCAGGCCGATGATGTGGCGCGCGGCGTTGCAGCGCCACGGGATCGAGGACGAAGCGCTCGCGAAACGTCTCGCCTCACGCTTCGACGAGCTGCGCCTGGAACGCGTCGAATTGTTCCCGGAGTCGCTGCCGGTTCTCACGTCGCTGCGCGGCAAATACAAGATGGCCGTCATAACCAACGGCTTTGCGGAAACGCACGACCGCAAGATCGCGCAGCTCGAGCTCCACCGGTTTTTCGACTTCGTCGTGCTCGCGGGCGAGCTGGAAATGGCGAAACCGGATCCGGCCGTGTTCGCCCACGCGATGGAATTGGTCGGAGTCGGACCCGATGAGAGCATCATGGTCGGCGATCGTTACGACCGCGACATCGAAGGGGCGCACGCCGCCGGCATGCGCGCGATTTGGATCCGCGTCCGCGGCGAGGAAGTGCCGCATGGCGCGCGGCCGCCCGAGGCGATCATCGATTCGATCGCCGGCCTCCCCGAAGCGCTCGACGCGTTTCCTGCATAGACCCGCGTGATGCAGCGCACATAGATTCGCCGACCATCACAACCGTGCCGATGAACCTGTCAGAACGATTGGGAGGTCCATCGTCAATGCGGAAATTACTCATCGCCGCGAGCAGCGCGGCAGCACTCTTCGTCATCGCAGCGGCTCAGCCGACGCCCGCGAAGGCGGACTTCAAGATCTGCAACCAGTCGAGCGAGAAGATCTCGGTCGCGATCGCGTATCACGATCAAGACGCGGGCAACTGGGTCTCGCGCGGCTGGTGGAACGTCGATCCGGGCGAATGCAAGACGCCGCTTTCGGGCGAGCTGCGCGATCGTTACTACTATCTGTATGGCGATGGCGAGCAGCACTACTGGAGCGGCGAGCATTCGTTCTGCGTCGACAACAGCGACAAGTTCACGCTCAACGAAGCCGACACGACCTGCGACTATGACTACGAAGGTTTCATCGAAGTCGACACCGGCGACTCGACCGGCTACACGTACACGTTCCAGTAGCACTCCGTATCTGAGGACGTCTTCAAGCAAGACCGCGGCGGTCGACCATAAAGGTCGACCGCTCCGTTTTTCTAGTGCGCCCCTGACAGTTGTAATAGGACATCAGGAAAGGGCGACCGCTCCCGGTGTAGCGAATCCGGTACTTCCATGAGTGCGCGCCCGAACGGCAGCCCCGTCGATCCACACGCCGCTCCGGCCGTGCCGGTGCCGGTGCGCCACGGCATCGAATCGATCGTCGTCAAAGGCGCGCGCGAGCACAATCTCAAGAACATCGACCTCACACTGCCGCGCAATCAGCTCATCGTCATAACCGGGCTGTCCGGATCGGGTAAGAGCTCGCTCGCCTTCGATACGATCTATGCCGAAGGCCAGCGCCGCTACGTCGAATCGCTCTCGTCGTATGCGCGCCAGTTCCTCGGTCAGATGGAAAAGCCCGACGTCGACTATATCGAGGGGCTTTCGCCGGCGATCTCGATCGATCAGAAGTCGACGAGCCGCAATCCGAGATCGACGGTCGGCACGGTCACCGAGGTCTACGATTATCTCCGCTTGCTCTATGCGCGGATCGGCGAGCCGCATTGCCCGAACTGCGGCCGCAAGATCACACCGCAGACCGCGGAGCAGATCGTCGACCAGATCCTTGAACTGCCCGACGGCACGCGCATCCAAGTGCTCGCGCCGATGGTCCGCGGGCGCAAAGGTGAATATCAGAAGCTCTTCGAGCAGGCGATCAAAGACGGTTATGCGCGCGTGCGCGTCGACGGCGTCATCCGCGAGCTGCGCGAGAAGATCGACCTCGACAAGAAGCGCAAGCACACAGTCGAGGTGGTCATCGATCGGCTCGTGATCAAGCCCGACCTGAAAAAGCGTCTGACGGACTCGGTTGAAACGGCGCTTCGCCTGACGCAAGGCACCGTCACGGTGCTCGTCGATCGCAGCGGCGGCGCGCAATCGACCGGCCGAAAATCGAAATCAGCCGACGAAGAGCTGAACTTCTCGGAGAAATTCGCGTGCTTGCACTGCGGTTTGTCGTTCGACGAACTCGCGCCGCGCATGTTCTCGTTCAACTCGCCGTACGGTGCGTGCCCCGAGTGCACCGGTCTCGGCGTCAAGATCGAGATCGATCCGCGCATGGTCATACCGGATCGCAACAAGTCGTTCAACGAAGGCGCCGTCGTACCGTGGACCAAGGGCCTATCGTGGGGGATGAACTCGTTCTACATGCAGCAGATCGAGTCGCTCCTCAAGGAAGACGGCTACGACCTCGATACGCCGATCAAGAAGATCCCGAAAGATCTGCTCGACCTATTGCTCTACGGCTTCGACGAAGACGACGACAAACGGTCGTTCACGTACCGCACGAAGTCCGGCAAGAAGTGGCACTACGAGGCGAACTACCGCGGCATCATTCCAGGCCTGCAAAAGCGTTTTGACGAGACCTCGTCCGAGTGGGTGAAGGAAGAGCTCGAAAAGCTCATGACGTCGGTGCGCTGCCCCGCCTGCAAAGGTGCGCGCCTCAAGCCCGAGTCGTTGGCGGTCAAAGTCGGCGGATTGTCGATCGCGAAACTGACGAATTTGCCGGTCGATAGGGCGCTCGAGTTCGTTGAAGCGCTCCCGCTGACGGCGCGTGAGGAACAGATCGCGCGTCAAATCGTCAAGGAATTGAAAGCGCGGCTCGGCTTCCTCGTCAACGTCGGTCTCGAATACCTGACGCTCGATCGCAGCGCGACGACGCTTTCCGGCGGTGAAGCGCAGCGCATCCGGCTCGCGACACAGATCGGATCGTCGTTGGTCGGCGTCTTGTACGTGCTCGACGAGCCGTCGATCGGCTTGCATCAGCGCGATAACGCGCGTCTGCTCGCCACGCTGAAAACGTTGCGCGACCTCGGCAACACGCTCATCGTCGTCGAGCACGACGAAGACACGATGCGCGAAGCCGATTTTATCGTCGACATCGGGCCGCGCGCCGGCAAGGACGGCGGCCGCGTCATCGCCGCCGGATCGATCGCCGACATCGTCGCGAATCCCGAGTCGCTCACCGGTCGCTTTCTCAAAGGCGACGACATCATCCCGATCCCGCAGCGGCGCCGCGTGCCGAAGGGCTCGATCACGGTGAAGAACGCCCGCGCGAACAACTTGCGCGGCATCGACGTGACGTTTCCGCTCGGCGTGCTCTGCTCGGTGACCGGCGTCTCCGGTTCCGGCAAGTCGACGCTTGTCGAGATGGTACTCCATCGCGCACTAGCGCATCATCTCCACGGTCAGCCGGCCGACGACACGTACGGTCGCGTCGTCGGTCTCGATCAGCTCGACAAGGCGATCGTCATCGACCAGTCGCCGATCGGCCGGACGCCGCGGAGCAATCCTGCGACATATACCGGCGCCTTCGATCCGATCCGCGAGCTATTCTCGATGACGCCGGATGCGCGCGTTCGCGGTTATCAGCCCGGCCGGTTCTCATTCAACGTCAAAGGCGGGCGTTGCGAATCGTGCTCCGGCGACGGCATCATCACGATCGAGATGCACTTCTTGCCGGACGTCTACGTGCCGTGCGAAGCGTGCAAGGGCAAGCGTTACAATCAGCAGACGCTCGAGGTGAAATACAAAGGCAAGTCGATCGCCGATGTGCTCGAGATGCGCGTCGACGAAGCGGCAGAGTTCTTCGCGAACGTTCCGCGCGTCCACAACAAGCTGCAGACGATCTGCGACGTCGGACTCGGCTACATCCAGATGGGGCAGCCGGCGACGACGCTATCCGGCGGCGAGGCGCAGCGCGTCAAGCTCGCCTCGGAGTTGTCGAAGCGGAGCACCGGGCGCACGTTTTACATCCTCGATGAGCCGACGACCGGACTCCACTTCGCCGACATCGCGCAGCTGCTCGGCGTGCTCGAACGTCTCGTCGACGCCGGCAACACGGTGCTTGTCATCGAGCACAACCTCGACGTCATCAAGACCTCCGACTTCGTCATCGATCTCGGACCCGAGGGCGGCGACAAGGGCGGCAAGGTCATCGCGACCGGCACGCCCGAGCAAGTCGCGGAGCATCCGGAATCGCACACCGGCCGTTATCTCAAGCGCGTCCTCGCCGACCCGCGCGCGCACATCGCGATCACGAGCGAGCACAGCGCCGTCGCCGACTTCGAGCGCGTCAACCTCCAACTGCTGCGGACTCTCGAGAGCACGAAATCGCGCTAGTCTCGGCGCAGCTGTGCTCATATGGCCCGCGTTTCGGTACAAGACTCTAGTACGGGTTAAGCCGCCGCCGCATCAGCCGATGAGAAAGAGTACGAGGATGAATAATGGCTGACGCTGCGACTGAACCGCAGAGCAGAGACGACCTGCCCGCTGCGCTCCCCTACCCTGTCTCGATCAACATCCGCAACTCCGATCTCGGAATCGACGAAAGCGGACACGCGTCGCGCTTGAACGATACCGCGATGCTCGCGACGATCAAGTCGAGTGTGAATCCCGGCACCGTCTTCTTCATGGCGATAGATATGAAGGCGCTCAACACGACTGCGCGCGGACTCATCCGCGTCGTGTCGCAGCGAGCGCTCGAAGACGGCATCGGCGTCGAGACCCTGTTCGAGTTCATCGAGCTCAGCGATGATGCGAAACAAAAGATCCAACGATTGATGACCGGCGGACCGGCGGTCGGATCGCTGGCGCCGCCGTCGCCTGGTCGAAACTTCGCGACCGATCAACTCGGCGTCCAACCCGTCTATCAGCGCGGCGACGTGGGCCGGATGGATGTCGGCGTGTCGACAGCAGAGCGCACCTACTTCGAACCGGCGCCCCTGCGCCAACAAGCGAGGCCGACGCGCAGCACAAAATTCTGGGGCTCGCTCGGTGTCACCGCATATGCGATCGCCATCCTCGTCGTCGTAGCGTTCTTCCCGGCCGGACGTAAGTTCGAACTACAGATCTGGGGCACGATCTCGTGGAGCGCTTCGCGCACCTGGTACTGGGCGAACCACGTCGGCGACGTCAAGCTCTACAACAACAACTAGGTTTCCAAGGCTAAGTCCGGGAATACACCGCCGCCATGAGCAGTGGTGCAGATTCCCGTTCTTCGCACGCCGGCGCCGAGCGCCGGGCGCACGATCGCGTCGCGCATTCGATGCCCGTGCATTTGCACAAGGGTCAAGACGAAAAGCGCTTCGACGCGAAGATCGTCAACATCAGCGCGGGCGGCATGCTCATCGAAACCGACATGCCGCTGACTCAGAACGATCTGCTCACGATCGATCTCGACCTCGCTGGTGAAAAAGAGCCGATCTACGTCTACGGCACGGTCATCCGCAACGACGCGCGCGGCGCCGGCGTATCCTTCGTCCGCGTCAGCGAGATCACGTCCGATCTCATCAACTATCTGATCCGCAAAACCCCAACCGCATAGAAATGTGGTATGCCGAGCGAAGCTCGGCTAGTTTTTGTAGCGGTCGAGCTTTAGCTCGCCCGCCGCGGTCTTACCTGATTGATAATATAGTAGGCCGAGCGAAGCTCGGCTAAGAAGCCGCTCGCGATGGCCGCCCCAACCGCAGACGCGAAACGCGCAGAGAAACTGCGCGAGCTGCTGCACCGCTACGCGCACGAGTACTTCATCCTCGACGCACCGTCGGTCGACGACGCGGAATACGATCGCTTGCTCCGCGAGCTGAAAGCGCTCGAGACGAAGCACCCCGAACTGCAGACGACAGACAGCCCGACGACGCGCGTCGGCAGCGCCCCATCATCGGCGTTTGCGCCATACAAGCACAATGTTCCGATGCTCTCGCTCGGCAACGCGTTCGGCGCCGACGAATTGCGGACGTGGAACGAGCGGGTCCTCAAGCTCGCGAAAGGCGAGAAAGTCGCCTACGTCGCCGAGCTGAAGATCGACGGCCTTGCCATCTCGCTGCGTTACGAAAACGGATCGTTCGTCTCGGGGGCGACGCGCGGCGACGGATCCGTCGGTGAAACGGTCACGTCGAACCTTCGGACGATCCGCTCGATCCCGCTTCGACTCACCGGCAAAGCGCCGCGCGTGCTCGAGGTGCGCGGTGAAGTCTACATGCGCCGCACCGACTTCGACGCGATGAACGAAAAGCGTGCCGCTGCGAACGAACCGCCGTTCGTCAACCCGCGCAATGCGGCCGCCGGCGCCGTCCGCCAACTCGACCCGCGCATCACCGCGACGCGACCGCTCCGGTTCTATGCATATGCACTCGGCGACTGCGAGCCGCCGCTTCGCGCCAAAACACAAGCCGCTTTGCTCGACGAGCTCCACGAGCTCGGCTTGCCGGTGAACTCCCGTCGCAAGCGCTTCGACGACTTCGACGAACTCGTCGCGTATTGCGAGAAGTGGGAGCACGATCGCGCGTCGCTCGACTTCGGCATCGACGGCATCGTCGTCAAGATCGATTCGCTCGAGCAGCAGCGCAAGCTCGGTTTCGTCGGCAAGGATCCCCGCTGGGCGATCGCCTTTAAGTATCCGCCGGAAGAAGCGCGGACGAAGCTCTTCTCGATCGAGGTGAACGTCGGGCGAACTGGTAGTGTAAATCCATACGCCGTTCTCGATCCGGTGCACGTCGGGGGTGTCACCGTCACGACGGCGACCCTCCACAACGAAGACTACATCCATCAAAAAGATATCCGTCCGGGCGACATCGTCATCGTGCGCCGCGCCGGCGAGGTGATACCCGAGATCGTCGGGCCCGTCGTCACCGAGCGCGAAGGCAAGCGGCTGCGCGAGTGGCACATGCCGGAGCGCTGCCCCGTCTGCAACTCCGCGATCCATCGCGCCGAAGGCGAAGCGATGGCTTACTGCACGAACGCGGCGTGTCCGGCGCAGCTCAAGGAGGGCTTGCGCCATTTCGCATCGCGCGGCGCCATGGACATCGAAGGCTTGGGCGACAAGCTTTGCGAGGCGCTCGTCGACGCGGGCTACGTCCACGACGTCGCCGATGTCTACGCGCTCGATGAAGACCGGCTGCTCAAGCTGCCGCGAACCGGCGAGAAGATGGCGTCGAACCTGCTGACGAACGTCGAGGAGAGCAAGAAGCGCCCGTTCTGGCGACTGCTCTACGCGATCGGTATCCGTTTCGTCGGAGCGCAGACCGCGCAATTACTCGCCGAAGAGTTCGGCGACATCGATTCGCTTGAAGAAGCTGATGCGGAGCGGCTGCAGGCGGTCGAGCAGATCGGACCCGTGCTCGCCGACAGTATCGCGACGTACTTCCAACAGCCGCAGAACCGCAAGGTCGTCGAGAAGCTGCGCAAAGCCGGCGTGACGATGCGCGGTGAGCCCGCCTCTCGGCGAGCGAAGACGAGCGGCAAGGCGGCGGGCAAGACGTTCGTGCTCACCGGCACGCTGCCGAACATCACGCGCGAAGATGCTAGCGCGATGATCGTCGCGGCGGGCGGCAAAGTCTCGGGCTCGGTGAGCAAGAAGACCGACTACGTCGTCGCCGGCGAATCAGCGGGCAGCAAGCTGTCGAAGGCGGAATCGCTCGGCGTGACGATCATCGACGAAGACAAGCTGCGCGCGATGCTCGCATGAACTTTCCGAAGCTCATCGCGATCGATCTCGACGGCACCGTGCTCAACTCGATGGGCACGATCTCGCATCGCACGAAGAAGGCGATCGCGGCGGTCCGCGAGCGCGGCTCGCGCGTCGTCATCGTCACTTATCGCGCCTATCGATCGGCGAAACCGCACGCCGCCGAACTCGGACTCCACGTGCCCCTCATTTGCGTCAACGGCGCGCTCGTGAAAGATGCAAGTGACGATTCCGTGCTCGAAGAATTTCCGCTGTCTCCTGAGGCGGCACGTGACGCAGTCGACTACGGTCTCGACCACGGCTACGACACGTGCCTCTACATCGGCGAGCACTACGTCGCGACTGATGACGTCGTCAAGAAGTACGGCGGTGGGTGGGAGAAGCACCAGTGGCTGACGACGCCGGACTTGCGCAAGGCGCTCGAGCATCGGACGCTCATGGTACGCTACTTCGGTGACCACCGCTTTGAAGACGCGCGGCGCGACCTTCGCCACCTCGATCTAGAAGAAGTCGACGACATGATCGATGATGTCTTCGAGCTGACATTCATGGTGAAAGGCATGTCGAAGCATTTCGCGCTCGAGCGTTTCTCCGCGGATCTCGGCATCGCGCGCGAGGATGTGCTAGCGATCGGCGACGGCGCGCTCGATGCCGGCATGGTCGGATGGGCCGGCTGGGGTGTCGCGATGGCGAACGGTGCGCAAGTGACGCGCGACGTCGCGAACGAGGTGACGGTCTCGAACGACGACGACGGCGTCGCGGTCGTGCTGGAACGCTTGCTAAAAAAGAAATAACCGTGCTCTAAACGAGGAGCGGTCGAGATTTATCTCGACCGCCGCGGTCTTAAAGTAAGATAAAGCGGCAGGCCGCTCGAACCGCAACGTTGTGTT
Organism: Candidatus Eremiobacteraceae bacterium; assembly: GCA_035631255.1. Taxonomy (GTDB): domain Bacteria; phylum Vulcanimicrobiota; class Vulcanimicrobiia; order Eremiobacterales; family Eremiobacteraceae; genus JANWLL01. Next base: position 8,526 of record DASQJC010000291.1, read on the forward strand.
GATGCCACTTCTCGCGGCTTTAACGCTCCTGGGAACGCCGGCTCCTTACCTTTGCCCGGGAGCCGTGCACCTCTACGCGCGCTTGGTACCGACCGACCCAGGGACGGAAGTGCTCGCAAGGTTTTCAATCAGCGACAATTCCGGATTGGTCGGATACTCTTACGAAACGGCGAACCACGGATTCTACCTGCAGCGTTCCGGGTCGCATCAAGTCGTTCGTTACAAAAGCGAAGATATGCTCATAGCGTCGCTCACCCCGCCGTTGCCATCGCCGAAGCCGACGCATCCATCAGCCTCGATCTATGAGGTTAGCCAGGAATCGTACGTGTTTAGTCTATGCGAGGGCCAGGCTCAGACGACGCGGGTCAGATAGCCGTCGTCTTCCTCTTCTTGTTCATCGTGCCAGTGCAGCGCTTCTTGTAACGCTGCCGAGATGTCGCCCGCCGCGATCGAGTGCTTCTTCTGATCGCGGAGGTAGGCCGCAGTGATGCCGTGCCAATACGCCGCTATCGCCGCCGCCTGACGCGAGGAACATCCAGCGCCGAGCATCGCGCCGATCATACCGGATAACACGTCGCCCGATCCCGCGGTGGCAAGCAGCTCGTTGCCGGTAAGGTTGACGTACGTCGCTTCTTTCGTCGCGACGATCGAGCGCGGTCCTTTGAGCAGCAGCGTCGCGTCGAGCGATGAGGCGAAATCGTCGGCGGCTTTGATGCGGTTCGCGATCGCGGCGTCCGCATGTTCGCCGAGAAGGCGCGCGAACTCGCCGTCGTGCGGCGTCAGCACTGCTTTCTTGCCGGATACGACATCGGTGTGTCCGGCGAGCGCGAACAGCGCATCGGCATCGACGACGAGCGGCCGCGCCGTCTCTCTGACGAAACCGCGGACGATGGTCTGCACTTTTTCTTCGCGTCCAAGACCCGGACCGATGACGACCGCTCCGGCGTGGCGCGTCAGCTCTAATAGAAAGTCGACGATAGAAGACGCGTCTCCCTCGGGCCACGGCGCGACGACTTGCTCGACGAGATGATGGCTGACCGCAGAGGCAGCGTCCGCCGGACACGCGACTGTCACATATCCCGCGCCCGTTCGCTGCGCCGCAACGGCGCAAAGCACCGGCGCGCCGACATATTGACGGCTGCCGCCGATGATGACGACGTCACCCGCGGTCCGTTTGTTCGCTTGCGGGCTGCGATGCGGCAGCCAGTAGAAGAACTGCTGCTTCGTCATGACGTGGTAGCGCGCGCCGGCCTCGGCGAGTATCGACGGCGGAATGCCGATGTGCGCGACCCACAACTCACCGACATACGAAGCCGCGGGATACAAGAGCATGCCGACTTTCGGCGCCGCCATCGTGACCGTCGCAGTCGCGGTGACCGCCGGCCCGGCGACCATGCCCGTGCTCGGTTCGATGCCGGTCGGGATGTCGACGGCGATGACGTCGCGGTCGGCGATATTGATCTCGTTGACCCACGTGCGGTATTGATCGCGCAGCGGCCCTGATGAGCCGGTGCCGAGGAGGCCGTCGATAATGAGCGCCGCTGCGCGCAATCCCGAACGGAAGAACTCGGGCGACTGCTCGCGCAGGAACGAGATCGACGCGCCCAGCCCTTCCATTATATCGAGTTGCGCGCGACAGAGCTCGTCGCAATCCTCGGCCTTAGCCGCCATGTAGATGTCCGGCTCGAACCCGACCTGCATGAGGTAGCGCGCGGCGACGAGCGCGTCGGCCCCGTTATTGCCGGGTCCGGCGACGACAGCGACACGGATCGGATCGCCGTCAAGATCGTCGAGGAAGTCGCGCGCCAGATCCGCGACCGCCCGGCCCGCCGATTCCATGAGCAAGAGCGGCGGAATGCCGACGTCCTCGACCGTCCGCAGATCGGCCTGGCGCATCTCGAGCGCCGTAAGCGCGTTCATCGCGCGGCCGCCTCGCCCGCGCTCGTCAACGGCGACGACATGACTCCGCCGGCCGGATCGTCCGCTTCCAATATGACGATAGCGATCGCATCGGCTCGGCTATGCGTGATCGTCAGATGCATCCGGCGGACGCCGCGCGCGCTCAACAGCTGTTCCGCTTTGCCGGTCAGCTCGATGTAGGGTCTGCCGCTTCGCGCGTGGCGCACGCCGACGTGGCGCCACGGGATCGCATGCCCGAAGGCTTTGCGCGTCGCTTCTTTCGCCGCATATGCGCCGGCGAGACGCTCCGCAGGATAACGATAGCGCTTCGCGTGCGCGACTTCAGCATCGGTGAACACTTTGCGCGCGAATCGTTCGAGCTTGAGGTCGTCGAATTCGTATCGATGCACTTCCGCGATGTCGACGCCGATCCCGATGATCATACGTTAATGCTCCCGGATGCGCGCGCTCGCTCATACCGGAGGACTGGAGCGGAGCGCGTGGAGAATCGGAATCTCAAGGTGGAAAAAATAAGTCTCGTCCCCATGAACGGCGTCGGCACCGACTTCTGCGAACGGCTCGCCCCGTGCCTGGAGGAGAGATTTTTCCACAAGTTCGCAGTCGAAAAGCCGCTCACCCTCTCTCTTACCCAGGCGAACGCGACACGCGGCCAGTTCTTCCTCAACACCGTTTTCAATCGCATGCTCGCCGCGTTCCCACGTCAAGACGGCCTGCTGCTCGGCGTGATGGCCGGCGACCTCTACAAGACCGCGCACAACTATATCTTCGGCGATGCGAGCGAATCCGATCGGGTCGCCGTCGTCTCGACCTATCGCCTCCGGCCCGAGCAAAACAACGAGCCTCCCGACGAAGGCTCGCTTTTCACGCGAACGCTCAAGGAATGCGTCCACGCGCTCGGTCACGCGTTCGGCTTGAGACACTGCTACAACACGCGTTGCGCGATGTATTTCAGCCACTCCGTACACGACACGGACGGCAAGCTGACATACTTCTGCGATTCATGCGACAAGCGCGTCAGAGCAGCCAACCGCTGACGTTAGACCGCGGCGGTCGACCATGAAGGTCGACCGCTCCATCCTATCGCGCCTCTAGCGCCTCGAATTCGCCGATCGGCTTTTCCGATATCGTCAAGCCTTCGCAGCGCGCGTCGATCGCGGCGTAGTCGCTTGCGAACGTCTTTCGGAATGCCTCGTAAGCGGATTTCGATGCCCACCGATCGATCGTCAGGAAATGCGTGCCGTCATGGGCAGTGCGAAGCAGCTCGATATCGATAAAGCCGTCGCCCTTACGGAAAAGCGAGTACCAATCTCCGTCGCGCCCATATGCGCGCTCGAAGTCCGCAACCGCGTCGACTCGAACTCGAAACTCCCAGACTACGACGAACATTCGCGAAGCGCCCACGCGACCGCGATCTGCGTCTTCGCATCCGGTATTTCGTCGCGCGCGATCATGAGTTGGACGTCGGCGACCTTGAACGTCTGGACATGCAGCACTTCGTCCGCTTCGGGCTGGGGTTCACCCGCGATCAGCCCATCGGCTAGATAGAGATGAAGGAGTTCCGAACAAAAACCGGGCGCGGAATAGAATGACCACAGCTTGCGCAGCGACTGGCAGCGATAGCCGGTCTCTTCAAGCAATTCGCGACGCGCGGCGACAGCTGTATCCTCATCGTCATCGAGCTTGCCGGCGGGAACCTCCCAAAGCTCGCGGCCGATCGCCGGGCGGAATTGTCGCACCAAGACGATCGATGACGGGTCGGGTCGCGCGATGACACAGACGCCGCCGTTGTGCTCGACTATTTCGACATCTGAACGGTTTCCGTTCGGATAGATGACGTCGTCGACGCGCACGCCGATGATGCGCCCTTGGAAGATGCGGCGGGTACCCATGACCTGGACCAAGAAACACCTCTCGACAGAGCTCGCTTGAAGCCCGTTAGATTGCACCCACCTCGAGGATATCCATGCGCGAAGTCGTGATCGTCGCCGCGGCGCGAACGCCAATCGGCCGATATGGCGGCGCCCTCCGTTCGGTCCGCCCCGACGATATGTCGGCGCTCATTTTGCGCGCGCTCGTCGAGCGCGCCGCGATCGATCCATCGGATGTCGAAGACGTCATGTGGGGTTGCAGCAATCAGGCGGGCGAAGACAATCGCAACGTCGCGCGCATGGCCGTGCTCGCCGCGGATTTTCCGGAAACCGTACCAGGCACGACGCTCAATCGGCTGTGCGGTTCCGGATTGCAAGCGATCAACAGCGCTGCACAAGCGATCGTCGCGGATTGCGGCGACGTTTTCATCGCCGGCGGCGTCGAAAGCATGACACGTGCGCCGTACGTCATGCCAAAACCCGAGACCGAATTCGCGCGTGCACCGCAGCTGTTCGATACGACGCTCGGCGCACGCATGTACAATCCGAAGCTCACCGCGCGCGGCTATCCGCCGCTCTCGATGGGCGAGACCGCCGAGAACGTCGCGGAACAATACAAGATCTCGCGACGCGAGCAAGATGAGTTCGCACTCGCGAGTCAGCAGAAGACCGGCGCCGCACAGCGCTCGGGCGCGTTCGACCGCGAGCTCGTCGGCGTGCCGGTGACGAACGGCAAAGCGAAAAAAGGTACGCCGCCGACGATCGTTTCGCTCGACGAGCATCCGCGACCCGACGTCACGCTCGAGCAACTCGCGGCACTGAAGCCGGCGTTTCGCGAAGGCGGCAGCGTCACGGCCGGTAACTCGAGCGGAATCAACGATGGTGCGGCCGGCGTCGTCCTCATGTCGGCCGATGAAGCGAAGCGTCGCGGGCTCAAACCGCTCGCGCGCATGACGACCTCCGCGGTCGCGGGCGTCAATCCGAACTGCATGGGCCTCGGGCCGATACCGTCGACGCAGAAAGCGCTTTCGCGCGCGAACCTTCGCGTCGACGACATCGACCTCGTCGAGCTCAACGAGGCGTTCGCGGCGCAGTCGCTCGCATGCATCCGCGAGCTCGAGCTGCCGGCGGAGCGAATCAACGTCAACGGCGGCGCGATCGCGCTCGGCCACCCGCTCGGATGCAGCGGCGCGCGCATCCTCGTCACCTTACTCCATGCGATGGACGCGCGCGGCGCAAAACGTGGACTCGCGACGATGTGCATCGGCGTCGGTCAGGGCATCGCAACGATCGTGGAAAGGAACTAGGTCCATATGGCCGTCGCGCTCGAGCAGCAGACGTACGAGCTGTTCATCAACGGAGAATCGGTGAAGCCGCAATCCGGCAATTACACCGACGTGATCAACCCCGCGACGAATAAGCCGATCGCGCGCGTCGCCGCCGCCGGCATCCACGATGCCGATGCAGCGGTCGCATCATCGCGTGCCGCGCTCGAGGGTAAATGGGCGACGATGCCGCCGGCACGCCGCGCGCGTGTGCTCTTCAAGATCGCGCACATCCTGAGCGAGCGCATCGACGACATCGCGAAGACCGAAGTCCTGAACACCGGCAAGACGGTCGCGGGCGCGAAGGGCGAGATCAATCAGATCATCGAGCTGTTCGAGTTCTACGGCGGCGCCGTGACGAAGCTCATGGGCTCGACGATGCCGTCGCTGCCCGGCTATTTCAACTACACATTGAAAGAGCCGATCGGCGTCTGCGCGCAGATCGTGCCGTGGAATTATCCGCTTCTGATGGCGGGTTGGAAGGTCGCTCCCGCGATCGCCGCAGGCAACGCCGTCATATTGAAGCCCGCATCGCCGACGCCGATCACCGCGCTCATGCTCGGCCAGATCTGTCTTGAGGCCGGATGTCTGCCGGGCGTCGTTAACGTTCTGCCGGGTCCTGGTGCGACAGTCGGTTCGTACCTTGCCGGACATCCCGGCGTCGACAAGATCGCATTCACCGGCGAGACGAAGACCGGCGCGACGATCATGGAGATCGCATCCGCGACGATCAAGCGTGTGACTTTGGAGCTCGGCGGCAAGTCGCCGAGCCTCGTCTTCGACGACGCGGATATCGATGCCGCGGTCGCCGGCGCCGTCTACGGCATCTTCCACAACGCCGGGCAGTCGTGCGACGCACGCTCGCGCATCCTCGTCCATGAAAGCGTCAAGGATGCGTTCACGGCGAAGTTCGTCGAGAAGGCGAAGTCGCTGCGCGTCGGCGATCCGATGGATCCGAAGACACAAGTCGGTGCGATCATCTCGCGCAGTCAGCTCGAGAAGATCGAAGGCTACGTCGGCATCGGATCGCAAGAAGGTGCGGTCGTCGCATGCGGCGGTGCGCGACCCGACGGCGAGCTGAGCGCCGGCAACTTCCTGCTGCCGACCGTGCTCGACCAGGTTCGCAACGAGATGCGGGTCGCGCAAGAAGAGATATTCGGTCCGGTCGCGGTCCTCACGACGTTCAAAGACGAAGCTGAAGCGATCCGTATCGCGAACGACACAGTCTATGGTCTAGCAGCGTCTGTCTGGACGCAGAACGCCGGCCGCGCACATCGCATTGCGCACGCGATCAAATCGGGTGGTGTCGCGATCAACACGCCATTCTCGATCCATCCCGGCATGCCGTTCGGCGGCTACAAGCAATCGGGATTCGGCCGCGAGCTCGCGCTGCAGACGCTCGATCTCTACACGGAGACGAAGGGCGTCGTCATGTACACGGGCACGAAACCGGTCAATCCGCTCGGGGTTTGAATCAACAGCCGAGCTTCGCTCGGCCTACTACAATTTTTTTGGTTACATCCAGTCGCAGCAGTAGATCTTCAATGAGATCGCAAGATAGGCGTCTGCGAAGAACAGTACTGACCAAATGAGGCCTAGTATCCAATTGAGTCGTGAAGCTCTCGGAAATGCGGAAATTACGACGCAATAGACGAGCATCATCCCGAGCGGGCCGATCGCATTCGGGAGCAAGATGTAGGAGAGGGCGGCTCCCGGCGTGTGAAAGACAGTCGTCCACCCGATCGGCATGACGAGTCCCATCAAGATCGACCATAGTGCAGTCGACACGAACCCGCGCTGAGAAACGACGCGGCTCGCTCGCACGAACGCGAACGTCGAGGCAATGATCCCGGAGATCCACGCCATCGCGACCCAAAACTGAATCGCTTCGACGCCGTTGATCCAGATCAAGGGAAGCTCGATCGCGATGAACGCGCCCGTCAGTACGACATTGATTATGATATAGGGAAGCGGAGATCTCGGCAGCGTCACGCGCCGGCGATATCGTTGACGATGCGGTCGCTCAGCCGCTCGATCACTTCAGCTTCATGTCGCGCCAACACGATCGCTTCTTCCAAAGACATCGAGCCCTGTGGACCAGCCGCGTTCGTGATCGTGAGGAAGAATTTGTCCGGCTGCGAGAAGAGCGGCTCGACATGGACGTCATGCTGCGCGCCATCCTCAGAGGCGAATACGTAACGCAATCCGGCGAACGCGCAACGGCCGACGAGCTCGCTCCACGATTCACGCGGCGGCGCGTACGATTTCAAAACGCCGACAGGATCGAGTCCCTCCATCGCCTGGATCGTTCCGGCGCCTTCCACT
>DASQJC010000292.1:0-4826 GCA_035631255.1 Candidatus Eremiobacteraceae bacterium
AGCGTCGTCATCCTCGGCGATCCGAATCATCCGGAGGTGCGTGGCATCGCCGGTCACGCGCCGGGTTGTCTCGTCCTCAACGAGTGGCCCGAAGACGAGACGCAGATCCGGCGTCTGCGCCGCATCGCGATAGTCTCGCAGAGCACGCTCAACGGCGACAAGTTCAAAGAGCTCGTCGGGCGAATCGCGGCGATCAACTACGAAGTGCGCGTCTACAACACGATCTGCTCGGATACGCAGGGACGCCAGGAGTCGTCGCGCGACCTCGCGCGCGAGGTCGACACGATGGTCGTCATCGGCGGCGCGAAATCTGCGAACACGCGGCACCTCGCCGAGATCGCTGAAGCGGAAGGCGCGACCGCGCATCTCATCGAGAATGCCGCCGATCTGAAGCGCGAATGGTTCGAGGAGGCGCAGCGCGTCGGGATCTCGACCGGTGCCTCGACGCCGGGCTTCTTGACGGACGACGTCGTCGCGCAACTCCAGGAGTGGTTCCCCTCGGCCGAGCTGGTCGAGGCCTAAGCGCTGAATCAGTTCGACGCGTTCGAGGACCGGTTTCGGGCGTTCTTCGATCGCATGTCGAATGCGAATCCCGTCTACGCGCAGATCGCGCACCATCTCGGTTACGTCGCCGGAACGCCGTCGCGCCGCGGGAAGCGCCTCCGGCCGCGCCTCTTGATCGCGGCAGCAGAGTCGTGCGGCGGTTCGATCGATGCGGCGTTACCCGCGAGCGTCGCCGTCGAATTGCTCCACAACTACTCGCTCGTCCATGACGACATCGAAGACGGCGACCGCATGCGCCATGGTCGCGAGACCGTATGGTCGGTGTTCGGCTTGCCGCACGGTGTCAACACCGGCGATGCGGTCGGAGCGCTCGCGCAGCTCGCGCTAGCGTCGGTATCGCCGCCGGTCGACGATCGCGTCGCCTTCGCGATGTCGATGGATCTTGCGACCGCAAACCTGCGCATGTGCGAAGGCCAATCGCTCGACATCGCTTTCGAGCGCGTCGAACGTGCGACGGTCGACGCGTACGTCGAGATGATCGGGGGCAAGACGGCAGCGCTTTTCGCGTGCTGCGGATCGCTCGGCGCGCGCAGCGCGGGTGCCGATGCAGCGCTCATCGAGCGATGCGCCGATGTCGGCCGGCTGTTCGGGATCGCATTCCAAATACAAGACGACGTCATCGGCACGTGGGGCGATTCGCTCGCGACGGGCAAATCGGCCGACGGCGATCTCGCGCGACGCAAGAAGACGTATCCGATCGTGTGGGCGGTCGAGCGCGACCCCAACGGTGCAGGTCGCGCCGTCATCGAGACGTACGCGAAGCCGGGTGCGACGCTCGATGCGGCATCCGTCGAATCGCTGCGATCGCTGCTCGATTCGGCCGGCGCACGCGAAGCCGCGGTCACCGCCGCTTCGGATTGCTTCGCTCGCGCGCTCGCCCGGGCCGCGGGGCTGAAGCCGCTCGAAACGTTCATCGAAAGCTCACGCGCTGCGCTCGATTAAAGCATTTCGGCGCACTACATTCCCGAAAAGGGGGACGGCGCGAGCTTCGAGAGAACGGTGAGCGGCGTGTCTAAACGCCCGCAATCATCCGTGACTCCGTCGACACAGGACACGGCAGAAGACAAACCGTGTCGCGGCCTACCGCTCGCCCGCAAGGAGATCCTTGCGGTGCTTTTCGTCTCGCTGCTCGCGCTCATCATCCGCGCGATTCTCATACCCGCGCAAGGCCACTACACCGACGTCGCGACGTTCGAAGCGTGGATGCACACGCTCGCGCAAGACGGACCGAAAGCGTTCTACGCCAACGCAGGCTTCGTCGATTATCCGCCGGGCTACATGCTCATCCTGTGGGTCGTCGGCCTCATCTACCATTCGACGGCTGCATACGGCGACTTCACCGGCCAAGCGATGCGCGTGTTCGTCAAACTGCCCGCGGTCATCTGCGATATCGGCATCGGCTATATCGTCTATCTTATAGCGCGGCGTTCGTGGCCGGTCGCAGGGGCGATCGTCGCAATGGCGGTCTTCTCGCTCAACCCGGCGTCCTGGCTCGTCTCCGCATATTGGGGCCAGGCCGATTCGGTCTCCGCGATCTTTCTCGTGTGGTCGATCTACCTCGCGATCACGAAGCGCTTCGAGTTCGCGTGGCTCTTGCTTGCGTTCGCGGTGCTCATCAAGCCGCAGCCGCTCGTCGTCGCGCCGTTGCTGCTCATCTGGCAGATCCGCACGCAGGGTCTCACGTGGCGTCTTGCGGCGATTCCGGTCATCGGATTTGCAGTCGCCTATTTCGGTTCACTCCCATTCGCGCCGGTGTCGGATCCGGTCGGCGTCGTCTCGTGGCTCTACGACCGCTATCACGCCGGCGTCACGGTTTACCCGTACAACTCGGTCAACGCGTTCAACCTCTACTCGATCAACCGCGATTTCTATCAACCCGACGATCAGCCGATCCAGTTCTTCGGTCTCGATCTAGGCCCGCAGTACGCATGGGGCATCGGCATCTTCATCGCGTTGCTCTCCGCCGTCGGATGGCGGCTCTGGCGCACGCTCGGTGAGTCGAAGGACGAGGATGCACGCGAGCTGACCTTCTTCACGGCGAGCTTCGTCGTCGCGCTCGGGCTCTTCATGGTATGCACGCGGCAGCACGAGCGCTATCTGTTCACCGCGCTCGCGATCGTGCCGCTCTTATGGAACGCGAGCCCCGTGCTACGCTTCGCGACGGTCGTCCTGTCCGCGACGTTCAGCATCAATCTGTTCTACGCGCTCTCGTATCTCGCAAACCCGAGCCAAGATCTCAATCCGCTCCTCGTCCATCCGGTGTCGTTCATCAACTTCGCGACGCTTGTGCTCGTCGCCGGTTCGTTCCTCATCGACGAAGTCGGCGTGTGGGCGAACCAAAGGCTCGCCGCTTTCGGCGGAGCGGGTGAAGAAGAAGTGGCCGCTCCGGTGCGGCGTCGTCGCGGACCGAATCCGTTCGAAGGTCTGGCAGGGTGGACGCCGCGCGATATCGCGATTGCGGCCGTGCTGACGATCGGCACCGGCATCCTCTTGTTCTGGAACGTCACGTTCCCGCCGGCGCGCATCTTCGACGAGATCTACTACGCGCGCGCCGCGCAAGAGTATCTGCACGGCGCGAACTTGTACGAATGGACGCATCCGCCGCTCACGAAGCTCATCATGGCCTTCGGCGCTTGGCTGTTCGGACCGCCGCACGGGAAGTACGTCGATCCTTTTGGCGCGAGAATGGCGAACTGCTTGATGGGAGCGCTTTGGATCCCGCTCGTCTACTCGTATGCGAAGCGGCTCTTCGCCTCGACCCCGGGCGCGATCATCGCATGCGTCCTCGTCATCGCGAGCGGTTACTATTACGTCCAAGCCCGCATCGCGACGCCGGAGATATCGGTCGCGTTCTTCGGCCTGCTGACGCTCTATTGTTTTTATAGATACTGGATCGCGTCGCAGAGCGTCGCCGTCGACCAAACGCCGCAGTATCCTCGACTCGAGACCGGCCTCGCCGCGTTCGGTGTCGTCCTCGCGCTCATCATCCTCATCTACGCCGAAGTCGCCGTCTACAACGCGCAGCATTGGGCACAGACGCCGATCCCATACGCCATCGCCGTCGTGACGTTCGCGACCGCGGTCGCCATCTGGTGCAGCCGGTATCGGCGCGCGCGTCTTGCGAAGACCGCCGTCGTGTTCGCGGACGGCTCGACGACCGATGGGCAAAACGTCCGATTTGCGAACGGCGAGACGAAGCCGCTCAAGGCATCATCGATCGTCGACGGTACGACAAAGGTGACGTGGCAACAAGACGGTGTCGAGTTCGTCGACGGATCCGATCGCGTCGTCTGGCGCAATGACGGTACGATCGATGGGACCGTCGGCGGTCAACAGGTCAAAGAACGGCAGAAGTGGGGATTGTGGCTAGCGTTGAGCGCGCTCGCCCTCGCATGCTTTGTCGCGAGCAAATGGAACGGCTTGTTCGCGTTCGTGACGCTTTGGGGGACCGCCGGGCTTGTCTACCTCCAACAATTCTTGACCGGTAGGAAACGCGCGGCGAAGGGAACGCAATCCGATCCGGTCCGGTTCGCCTGGGGCAATCCTCTCGGATCGCGTCTACCTTTGTATTTCGCGATGTCTATCGTCGTCGTTCTCGTCTTCTACGTGCTGACGTACGTGCCGAACTGGACGGGCGCGATCTCGACCGGTACGCAGATGATCAACCAGGGCGGCTTTGCCGGACTGCTCTCGCTCCAATACCAGATGTACCATTACCACACCAGCCTCACAGCGACGCACATCTACAGTTCGAAGTGGTGGACGTGGCCGCTCGAGCTGCGCCCGGTCTCGTACTACTACGACCCAGGCACGGCCAAGCCGCCGAATCAGATCGTCGGCGAGATCGTGAGCATCGCAAATCCGGCGGTATGGTGGGCCGGCATCATCACGGTGCCGTGGGCAGCCTATCTCGCGTGGCGTGAGCGGCACAAGGGGATCGCGCTCCTCGTCGCCTCGTATCTCATCGAATGGGTTCCGTGGGCAGCATCGCCGCGAATCGACTTCATGTACAACTTTTTCCCGAACCTCGCGATCATCTGTCTGTGCACGACCTACATCTTGCTGAACATCCATCGCCGCGCGTCTGAAGCGGGTCCCACGACGAGGAATTGGGCGGCGGCCGGCATCGGCGTGTACATGCTCCTGTGCATCGGGTTGTTCTTCTACTTCTTGCCGATCTGGAACGGCACGCCGATCCCGTGGCAGCAGTGGGAGAACCGCATGTGGATCCAAGGGCCGATCGTGCACGGATGGATCTGACG
>DASQJC010000293.1:0-16015 GCA_035631255.1 Candidatus Eremiobacteraceae bacterium
ACCGGCTCGATCAAGAATTGACGATGGACATCCGCGGCCGCGATCTCATCAACGGTCTGCCGAAGACGGTCGCCATCACGTCGGAAGAAGTGCGCGAGGCGATGGCCGAGCCGGTCGGCTCGATCATCGACGCCGTCAAGAGCGTGTTGGAGAAGACGCCCCCAGAGCTCGCCGCCGACATCATCGATCGAGGCATCATCCTCACCGGCGGCGGCGCGCTGCTTCGCGGCCTCGACTCGCTGCTGAGCGAAGTGACCGGCATACCGGTGATCGTGGCGGAAGATCCGATGTCGTGCGTCGCCATCGGCACGGGTCAGCGCGTCCGCTTTTAGTCAAATGGAAGACGTCGTCGCGATAACGGCCCGCAACAACCGTGGCCGTCGCGTCGCGTTCATGACTTGGGGACGGATCTACGATCGCGTGGACGACGAGGAGCTGCTTCGAGTCGTCAAACGTGCTTCACAAAAATTCGCCGGTAGCCCAATGTCTAGGTTCGAGCTCTGTTGGTCGCTTGTCGATGTCGACGATCACGAGTATTTTTACGAGGCGCTCCTCAAGTTCGCGTGGCGCCCGATTCCGAGCGGCTCGAGGTATCGGACCTGGGTCGCGAGGATGAAACGCGAGATGAACGCGGGCCGCGAGATATATTTTCTCGCCGGTCGGCGGAGCAAGCGGCGTTAGTGGTTCAGGCGTTGACCGCGCGGATGCCTCGCGCGATGAGGTCGCGCGCGGCGTTAAGACGTTTGCGTGTCTGCGACACGATGCGTCGCCCGCCCGCGCCGGCGCGATTTCGGAGAATGATCGCGATTGAGAACGGCGCGAGCGCAATCGACGCAAATGCGATTGCGATGAGGAGCGCGATCAGAAAGGTGCGCTGTCTCATATCTATGTGTACGCCTTTGGCGCCTCGCCGCATAGCCCCTCGCGATTCGCGCTCGCGTGGGGTGTGTTTTCGATGAGAATCGTCCGCCTCAAAGGGATGCCCGACGCATTGCTGTTGAATGAAACGGCTCGCTGCGTCGCCGAGGGAGGCACGATCATCTTTCCGACTGACACAGTCTACGGTATCGGTTGCGCGGCCGAAAACGACGCCGCGGTCGAATCGATTTTCGCCGCCAAACGCCGTCCGGCAGACAAACCGCTCGCCGTGCATCTCGCATCGCCCGAACTCGCCGGCCGCTACGCGCATCGCATATCGCCCGCGGCCCGCAAGCTCGTCGAGACGTTTTGGCCTGGACCGTTGACGATCATCGTCGAGCGAAAAGAAGGCGTTTGCAAAGCGGCCGCTCGCGGCGGAGCGACGATCGCCTTGCGCTGTCCGGACGACGATGTGTGTCGAACCATACTTTCGTCGACGGGTCCGCTCGCCGCGACATCGGCGAACATCTCGGGGGCGCCTGCTTATGATGGCGGCGACGATCTGGCCCAGCTGCCTGAGGCGTCAATGGGTATCATCGCGGGTACGACAAAACGGCGGCGGGAAAGCACGGTGCTCGACTGCTCGGCAGATGACGTGCGTCTGGTCCGCCAAGGCGCGCTTGAAGCGGCGGATGTCGCTCACGCGCTGGCCGGCATAGCCCCATTTACGCGATGAACTTGCGCCACCGACCGTTAATATAAGCGTACGGTTATGCACCTTAGACACCTCGCGGTCCTCACATGTCTAGCAGCGGTTTGCAGCCTAGCGGCGGCGCCTGCTCCGTCGCCGACTCCGCACGTGCCGAAGCCCGTGCCTGGCCGCTCGCCGATCTCCGGCTCGCTTCCCGGGCCTATCCCGTCACCGCCGCTTTCGCCGAGCTCGACATGCGATAAGCAGATGACGCTCGGCGAAGTGACGCTCTGCTCGAACGAGTTCAACTTCAACTTCAAGACCGGCGACGTGCTGTTCCCGATGCCGCTCCACGGCCGCACGTCGGACGGCACGTATCAGGCAGACCGCGGGTATGGCAATCTCCACGCGCAGATCATCAACCTCATCGGCCACGTCATCGTCCACCGCGACGCGACGCGCGACAAACAAGGCAAGCCGGTCGAAGCGATGACGCTCACCGCCGATCAGACGCACATCGAGAGCAAGGCGAAATTCTATCGCGCGTCGGGCAACGTCAAGATCGTCCAAGGGAACATGACGATGACCGCGCCGCTCATCACCGACGATGAAACGCACCGCGTGATGAAGGCATCCGGCGGCGTCAAGATCGTGCGCGGCGACCAGACGATGACCGCGCCGCAGATAACGCTTGACGAGAACACGCACGTCGCGGATCTGAGCGGCGGCGTCCACGCGCAGCAGCCGCCGAGCCGATCGTTCGATGCGGCCGAAGTCTTTTACAACACGCAGACGCAAGATTTCAAAGCGGTCGGTTCCGTCCGAATGCAGTTCCCGGCGAATCAGCCGGCTGCCGGAGGGTCGCCGCGTCCGTCGCCGACGCCGCGCGGCGGCGCGAAGCCGGGCGCGAGCCCCACACCATCGGCGAGCGCGAAGCCGTCTGCAAGCAGCGCGCCGGCCGCGAGTGCGACGGCCGCTTCAAACGCGGCGCCGTCTACACCGGCTCCGGCCACGTCTGCCGCACCGGCGTCGACCACATCGCCCCGACCCCAGTGACCTTCGTCACACGACCCTCACGTGAGGGCCTGTAAAGCCCGCTCCGTTCCGATGCTATAGATGTACAGGCGTGCGCGCTCGGCGGCGCGGCGCCTCATGCTTCGTGCGGTTCGGAGACCCATGCCTTGATCGACTTCATCGACAAGAAATTCACGGACTTGCTGCTCGAGAAGGGGCTCATCTCGCCCGAGCAGCTGACGTCGGCCGTCGAGCGCGCCGAACAGAACCGCGAGCCGCTCGATAAAGTACTCGTCGACATGCGCGCCGCTCCCAAAGACGAGATCATGTGGGCGCGCGCGGAAGAGATCGGCAAGATCTACGTCGATCTCGCGAATCGCAAGGTCGATCAAGAGATCGCGGACATCGTCCCAGAGGCGATCGCACGCCGCCACAAGCTCATCTGCATCGGCCGCGTCGACAAGAAGATCACGCTCGCGATGGCCGACCCGACGGACATCTTCGCGCTCGACGACGTCCGCATGCGGACCGGCTATTCGCCCGAACCCGTCCTCTCGTTCATCGACGACGTCGAGCACGCGCTCGACCAGATCTATTCGTCCGGCGACAGCCAGTGGCAGTCGATCATCGGCGACGCGGAAGACGAGATCAATGTCGTCAAAGACGAGGAGATGCCGGACGAAGTCGTCGTCGACGCGCCGGTCGTCCGCCTCGCAGATCTCATCATCACGCAAGCGATCTCATTGAAAGCCTCGGACATACACATCGAACCGTTCGAGCGCGAGGTCGTCGTCCGTTACCGCATCGACGGCGTGCTCCGCACGGTCATGAATCCGCCGAAGGCGATCCAGCCCGCGCTCATCTCGCGCTTCAAGATCATGGCGAACTTGAACATCGCCGAGCGGCGCATACCGCAAGACGGCCGCATCCAGATCAACATCAAGCGCGATCGTTACGACTTGCGCGTCTCCGTGCTGCCCTGTCTGTACGGCGAGTCGGTCGTCATGCGTATCCTCGATCGCAAGAGCGTCATGGTCGACCTCGACCGCCTCGGCTTCCATCCCGATCTGCTTGCGACATGGAAGAAGCTGATCGCGCTGCCGAACGGCGTCTTGCTCGTCACCGGCCCGACGGGTTCCGGTAAATCGACGACGCTGTACGCGTCGCTGAACGCGATCAACGATGCCGAGACGAAGATCGTCACGATCGAAGACCCGGTCGAATACAACATCCACGGCATCAATCAGGTGCAGGTGTATCCGAAGGTCGGGTTGACGTTCGCCGTCGGCTTGCGCTCGTTCTTGCGCCAAGACCCGGACGTCATGATGGTCGGTGAGATCCGCGATCAGGAGACGGCGCTCATCGCCGTCCAGTCGGCGCTCACCGGTCACCTCGTCCTGTCGACGCTCCACACGAACGACTCCGTCGCGTCGATCACGCGACTCATCGACATGGGCATCGAGCCGTTCTTGCTCGCATCGTCAGTGCAAGGCATCATGGCGCAGCGCCTCGTGCGTACCGTCTGCAGCCAGTGCAAGCGGTCGGTGAAAGTCATACCGGCGATCGCCGCCAAGTTCAAGGAATACAACATCCCATCCGACAGCCTCAGACTCCAGCGCGGCGAGGGATGCGATGTGTGTTCCGGTTCGGGCTACAAGGGCCGTGCCGGCGTCCACGAGCTTTTCGCGATGACCGACGAGATGCGCCGCCTCATCCTCGAACGCGCGCCCTCCTCGGAACTAAAGAAGGTGGCGCTGTCACAGGGCTTGCGCACGCTGTACCACGACGGCCTCATCAAAGTCGCGCAGGGCATCACGACCCTCGAAGAGGTCTTGAGGGTCGCAGTCGACTAGCGGGAAAAAAGGAGCGGTCGAGCTTTAGCTCGACCGGAGACGACCTTTCAAATTGCAAGACCGCGGCGGTCGACGATAAACGTCGACCGCTCCTTTTTAGCTGTCATCTCTTGAAATCGTTTTCGCCGGGGTCGTAGAAGCGACGGCCGGCGAGCTCATCCGGTAGGTGCTGCTGGTCGACGCGCGAGCCTTCGTAGTCGTGCGCGTACTTGTAGTTCTCGCCGTAGCCGAGGCGGCGCATCAGGTTGGTCACAGCGTTTCTCAGATGCAAAGGGACCGGCAACGTTCCCGTTTGTTCGATCGCTTCGGAGGCGGCGGAGTACGCGCGCAGCGTCGAGTTGCTCTTCGGCGCGAGCGCGAGATAGAGCGTCGCCTCGGCGAGGGGGAACATCGCTTCGGGCATGCCGATCGCGTGCGCAGCCTGATGAGCGGCGATGGCGACCGACATCGCGCGCGGATCGGCGAGTCCGACGTCCTCGGACGCCGAGATGACGAGTCGCCGCGCGACGAACATTGGATCTTCGCCCGCTTCGAGCATTCGTGCGAGCCAGTAGATCGCGGCGTCGGCGTCGCTCCCGCGGATCGATTTGATGTACGCCGAGATGACGTCGTAGTGCTCGTCGCCCGCGCGATCGTAGCGCAGCGCGCGGCGCTGCATCGCTTCCTCTACGTCAGCTTTAGTGATCCGCGCGGAAGTCGAGCGCGCACCCGCCATCTCGGCCGAGAGCTCGAGCGTGTTCAGCGCGACACGCGCATCGCCGTCGGCGAGCGCGATGAGGCTCGAACGCGCATCTGGCTCGAGCGATACTGAGCCGCCGAGTCCACGTTCCTTATCCGAAAGCGCACGATCGACGACGATGCCAAGATCGTCTTCGCTCAACGCCTCAAGAACATACGTGCGGCTGCGCGAGAGTAGAGCGCTGTTCACTTCGAACGACGGATTCTCAGTCGTCGCGCCGATGAGCGTAACATCGCCGCGCTCGACGTGTGGGAGAACCGCGTCCTGTTGCGCCTTGTTGAAGCGATGGATCTCGTCGATGAAGAGGATCGTGTGCCGGCCGCCGTTGCGGCGAGCGAGCGAGGCGTCCGCGATGGCGCGACGCAGATCCGCGACGCCGGCCGTCACCGCCGACAACGCGACAAAACGCGCCTTGGCCGTTCGGGCGATCAAGCGCGCCAGCGTCGTCTTGCCGGTACCCGGCGGTCCCCAAAGGATCATCGATGGGACTTTGCCCGTCTCGATGGCGACGCGCAAGCCCGCGCCTTCGCCGACGATGTGGCGCTGGCCGACGAACTCGTCGAGCGTCCGCGGCCGCATGCGCGCCGCGAGCGGCGCGTCGGGCCCAAGGGCGTCGATGGAGTCCGGTCGTTCGGCCGGACCGAACAGCGACGGTCTGTCCTCCATAGAGCGGGCTTCGCCGCGCGAAGAAGTCATCTTGCAGACGTCGAACGCACGAGCATGACGCGCATCTACCTCGATAACGCGGCGACGACTGCCGTGCGCCCCGAAGTGCTCGATGCGATGCTGCCCTTCCTCAGACAGAGCTACGCGAACCCATCGAGCCCGCACTCGAGCGGTCAAGCGGTGAGGCACGCGCTCGATGCGGCGCGCGCGAAGACCGCGGCGGCGCTCGGCGCGAAACCGTACGAGGTCATCTTCACGGGCGGCGGGTCGGAAGCAGATAATCTCGCGATATTCGGCCTCATGGACGCGCGTGCCGACAAAGGTCGCGGCTTCATCACGTGCGCGATCGAACATCATGCGGTTCTTCACGCGGCAGATGCGCTTCGGCGCCGCGGCGATGACGTCACGGTGCTGCCCGTCGACGCGGAAGGAAAGGTCGAGCCGCAAGCGCTGCGCGACGCGCTCGACGACAAGACCGTGCTCGTCAGCATCATGCACGCGAACAACGAGATCGGCACGATCCAGAACATCAAAGAACTCGCCTCGATCGCCCACGAGCGCGGCGCGCTCTTCCATACCGACGCGATCCAGACAGTGGGTCACGTGAAGCTCGACGTCGAGGATCTCGGAGTCGACGCGCTCGCGCTGTCCGCCCACAAGTTCGAAGGACCAAAAGGCGTCGGCGCACTCTACCTAAGGCGCGGTACGCGCGTGAAGCCGCGCGTCGTCGGCGGCGGACAAGAGTTCGGCAAGCGCGCCGGCACGGAGAACGTCGCCGGAATCGTCGCGCTCGCGACGGCCCTCGAACTCGCCGTCGCCGAGATGGAAGCCGAATCGACGCGTGTCGAAACGCTGCGCGATCGTTTCATCGATGAGGTCTGCGGGAAGATCGAAGCGACGGCGCTCAACGGTTCGCGCTCGACTCGTCTGCCGAACAACGCGAGCATACGTTTCGAAGGCACCGATGCGAGCGGCGTCATGATCGCGCTCGATCTTGCGGGCATCGAAGTCTCGACCGGCAGCGCTTGTACGTCAGGATCGCTCGAGCCGTCGCACGTACTCACCGCAATCGGCGTGCCCGCGGAAAAAGCGCGCGGTACCGTGCGTTTCTCGCTCGGCCGGACGACGACGAGCGCGGAGATCGATGCGGTCATCGATGCGCTGCCCTCGATAATCGGAAAGTTGCGCGGCGTCGCAGCATCGACGCTCGCACAGCCGTTGACGGCGCGCTGAAGGCAGGCTCCCGCTTTCTCACCACAGAAGGGGCCTTGTCCCTCGATGCCGCCGGAACGAGGAGGCCTATAACGGCGTGAGCTCTCAAGATTTCATGTGGATCGCGATCGGCATCGCGTCGCTGGCGGCGGCGGGCGGCATCGCGTTCGCGTGCATCCGGCTCGGCCTCACGCTCAAGCGCTTCGAGACGACGCTCGACGGTGTCGACCATCAGCTCGCCGGCGCCGAGCAACCGCTCCAGAAGACGCTCGTCCATGTGAGCGGCGTCGCCGAAAGCATCGAAGACCTCGTGGACAAACTCGATCAGGTCGCCAACGCGGCGACCGCCGCGGCGGGCGCCGTCGCGAAGACCGCCGATGCCGCGCAAGCCGCAGTCACCCCGACGATCGCGAACCTCGTCAGCGTCGTGGCCGGGGTGTCGCAGGGGGCGAAGACATTTTTCCGATCGCGCGGCCGCAATGGCGCGCAGGACGAGGACTAGGAGAGCTATCCAATGGACAAAAACGACCGTGACTCAGGTTTTGGTTTTTTCTCGGGACTTTTGATCGGCGGCATCGTCGGCGCCGCGATGGCGATCGTCCTCGCACCGGGAACCGGTGAAGAAACGCGCGACTACATCCGCGGCAAGGCGCACGAGGCGAAGAACCGCGCGCTCGATCTCGCCTACGACGTGCGCGACCGCGCTGCGTCCGTCGCGGACGATCTCCGCGCGCAAGCGGACCAGCTGTCGCAGATGGGCCGCGAAGCGTTCGACACGATGCGCACGAACTTGAACGACGCCGTCGACGCCGGCCGGCAGGCCGCGCAATCGAAGATCGACGAGATGCGGGGCGAGCAGTAGCACGTGGACATCAAAGTAGACGTACGACAGACCGACGGTGCGCACGGCGTCAGTGTCGTCGATCTCAACGGCGAGATCGACGTGTACACGTCGCCGAAGGTGAAAGAGACCATCACCGAGCTCATCGACAAAGGCCATTACGCGCTCGTCATCAACCTCGAGAACGTGCGCTACATCGACTCGACCGGGCTTGGCGTCCTTATCGGCGGCCTCAAGCGCGTGCGCGAACACAGCGGCACCGTGCACCTCGTGTGCACGAACCCGCAGATCAAGAAGATCTTCGACATCACCGGTCTCGCGAAGATCTTCGGCATCTTCGATTCCGAGCAAGCCGCATGCGCCAGCCTGTGAGCCATCCGCAAAGCGGGTCGATCCAGGCACGGCGCGTCGAGCTGCACATCCCGGCCGAGCCCGAGTGGGTCGGCGTCGCCCGACTCACCGCGGCCGGCATCGCGAGCCGGCTCGACTTCTCCATAGAAGATCTCGAAGACCTCAAACTCGCGGTCGCCGAAGCGTGCAACTGCTGCATCCAAAACGGCGGCGACGGCGACGTCAGCATGGCGTGCGAGCTCCAGAGCGATCGCATCACGATCGCCGTCGAGCGACGCGGCGCGCTGTCCAAACCCGGCGCGCGGCCGCCGGCTTCGGGCGATGATGCAGAGCTAGGAGGGCTCGGCGTGTTCCTCATCCGTGCACTTATGGACGACGTCGTGTACTCGTCCGATCAAACCGGGACCCGGCTGACGCTCATCAAACGACTCGGGAAGTGACCCTCTCGATGTCCTCACGCGTGCGGACAGACGGAGCGGAAGAGCGGTTCGACCGGGATCAAACGCGGGAATGGTTCGCAGAGTACGCGACCAACCGCGATCCGGCGATCCGGGAAGAGCTCGTCGTGGCGCACCTCAATCTCGTTCGCTATCTCGCGGTGCGCTTCGGCAATCGCGGCGAGTCGATCGACGACCTCATCCAGGTCGGCACCGTCGGCCTCATCAAAGCTATCGACCGCTTCGATCACGAACGCGGCGTCGAGTTCACGACGTATGCGACGCCGACGATCATCGGTGAGATCAAGCGTCACTTCCGCGATAAGGGTTGGTCGGTCAAAGTGCCGCGCCGCCTGCAAGAGCTCAACCTCGCGGTCAATCGCGCGGTCGAAACGCTCGCGCTCGAACTCGGCAGATCGGTGACCGTATCAGATCTCGCGGCGCGGCTCGGGGCGAGCGTCGAAGAGATCATCGAGAGCCAGGAACTCGGCCAGGCCTACAACGTCTTGTCGCTCGACACCGAACTCGCCGCCGAAGGCGAGGCGCGCTCGGCGACGCTGCTCGATTACGTCGGCGCGGCGGACGAAGCGCTCGAACTGTTCGAAAACAAAGCAAATCTCGAAGCGGCGATCCACGTGCTCGATCCGCGCGAACGCGTCATCGTCTACCTGCGCTTCTACGAGAACCTCTCGCAGACCGAGATCGCGAAACGTCTCAACGTGTCGCAGATGCACGTGTCGCGCCTGCAAGCGCGCGCGCTCGCGAAGCTCAAGCAATCCCTCAAGGTCGACGAGGGGTAGAAGGCAGAACCCCCGGGACCTGATGACTTCAGCGGAGCTGCGGCAGTCCTTCGTCGACTTTTTCGTCGGCAAAGGCCACAAACTTCTGCCCGGCGCGAGCCTCATACCCGACGCGATGTCGACGACGCTCTTCACGATCGCCGGAATGGAACCGTTCGTGCCCGTCTTCCTCGGAGAAGAGCCGGCGCCGAGCCCGCGCGTCGTCACCGTACAACGCTGCCTTCGCGTCGCCGGCGGCAAGAACGACATCGAAAACGTCGGCCGCAGCGGGCGTCATGGCACGTTTCTCGAAATGCTCGGCAACTTCTCATTCGGCGATTACTACAAACGCGAAGCGATCGCGTACGCATGGGAGTACCTGACGAAGACGCTCGCGCTTCCGGCCGACCGCCTCTACGCGACCGTCTACGTCGATGACGACGAAGCAGCCGACGTCTGGCATCGCGACATCGGACTCGCTCGCGAGCGCATCTCGCGGCTCCGCGAGGACAACTTTTGGGATATGGGTCCGACCGGTCCGTGCGGACCGTGCTCGGAGGTATTCTACGATCTCGGTCCCGAGGTCGGGTGCGGCAAGCCGACGTGCGGCGTCGGCTGCCCTGACTGCGATCGCTACCTCGAGTTCTGGAATCTCGTCTTCCAGCAATACGATCGCGATTCGGGCGGCACGCTCCACCCGCTGCCGAAGAAGTGCATCGATACCGGCATGGGCTTCGAGCGGACCGCCATGATCATCGCCGGCAAGACGTCGATGTTCGACACCGACCTGTATCAGGACATCATCGCGATCCTGCCGCGTGAAGGGCGCGGCGCGCTCGACGAACCCGAGCGCGCCGTCCACCGCCGGATCATCGCGGATCACGCGCGCGCCGTGGTCAATCTCGTCGCGGATGGTGTCGTGCCGAGCAATACGGATCGCGGCTACGTGCTGCGCTTCCTCATCCGTCGCGCAGTACGAAGCGGCAAGGTGTTAGGCTTTCCGAACTCGTTTCTCTCGGATGTCGTTCCAAGCGTCGCGAAATCGTTCGGCACCGGCTATCCCGAGATCGCGGCCGCCGCGTCCGAGATCGCGGCGAAGGTGCGTCACGAAGAGATGCTCTTCGAAGCGACGATCCAACGCGGTCAAGCGATCCTCGCCGACAAGATCGAGCAGCTCAAAGGCGCGCACGCCGCCGTTCCGGGTTCCGTCGTCTTCCAGCTCCACGACACGTACGGGTTTCCGCCCGAACTCACAGCCGAGATCGCTCGCGAAGCCGGCCTCGAGACGGACATGGCCGGCTATCGTGAAGAGATGCGCGCGCAGCGCGAGCGTGCGCGTCAAGACGCGATGTCGAAGCGGGTCGAGGTGCGCGTCGAATCCGGCGAACGAGGCGACGTCGCGCAATCCGTTTTCCTCGGCTACGAGACGCTCGAGGCACAGGCGACGGTGCTGTGGCTCGGCGATGCACGCGGCACAGCAGTCGATTCGCTCGACGCAGGCGTCGAAGGACTCGTCGTCCTCGACCGCACGCCGTTCTACGCGGAGAAGGGCGGCCAGATGGGCGATCGCGGCGCGCTCGCATCGCCGACCGCGACCTTCGACGTCCAAGACGCGCGCTACGAGGACAAGACGCAACGTCGCGTCGTGCACGCCGGCACGATGCGGTCCGGTTCGCTCAAGATCGGCGATCGCGTCGACGCGATGGTCGATCCCTGGTGGCGCCGCGAGATCAGACGCCATCATTCCGTGACGCACCTCTTGCAGCGCGCACTGAAGGACGTCGCCGGCGACGGAGTCGCACAGCGCGGAAGCGCGGTGTTCGCCGACCGAACGCGCTTCGATTTCGATTCGCCTGTCGGCCAGCTCGCAAAAGAGCAGCGCGGTCAGGTCGTGTCGCGCGTCAACGACCTCATCCGCTCCGACTACCATGTGGAAGTCGAGGAGATGCCGTTCGCCCAAGCCGTCGCGCGCGGCGCCATCTATATGAAGGGCGAGCGATACGGCGACGTCGTGCGCGTCGTCCGTTTCGGCCCGAGCGTCGAGCTGTGCGGCGGCACGCACGTCGAGTCGACCGGAGAGATCGGACACTTCGTGCTGCTGTCGGAATCGGCGATCGGCGCGGGCATCCGCCGCGTCGAAGGCCTGGTCTCCGAGTCTGCAGACGCATACGATGTGCGGATCCGGGAAGCCGCGGAAGAAGCCGGATCGGTGCTCACCGCGACGGTCGAGCAGTTGCCGGAAGCGGTCGCGCGGCTTGCCCGCGAGCGTCGCGATCTCGAAAAACGGTTGGCGGCGCTGCAAGGCCAGATCACAGCGGCTCGTGCCGGCGATTACGTCGCAAGCGCTAAAGAGGCCGATGGGGTCAGCTACATCGCGTTGCGCGCGAGCGGCGATGAGGGCGTCGACGGCCGCGAGCTCGCGAACTCGATCCGCTCGAAGTTCCCGAGCGGCGTCATCGTCGTCGCCTCTGCGAACGACGGCAAAGTCTCGCTTGTCGTCAATGCGAGCGAAGACGTCGCAGGTAAAGGTGCGACGGCGAAGTCGATCTTCGCGTCGCTCGCGCCGCACATCGACGGCAAGGGCGGCGGCAACGCGACGCTCGCGCAAGGCGGCGGCCGCAGCGCAGAAGGCATCGACGCCGCGCTCGCCCACGTGCCCGAGGCGATCCGCAAGGCGCTCCGTGGCTGACGCTTTACGAGCGCGCCGCTTACCGGCCGTGGTCGCGCTCGTCTCACTCGTCGCATCGGTCGCGACGGCTTCCGCGCAACCCACCCTGTCGACGCCGACTCCTATACCTCTGGGCACCGGATCCGTCGCCACGCGGCCGCTCGATCGCTACCGGGCAGCGCTCGCCGCTTTGCCGCCGCTCAAAGACATGGTTTTCCAATATAGCGAGAGCCGCACCGGTCCGACGAGAACGCTCGTCGAACTTCACCGCGTCTATCGGCGCGTCGACGGCGCAGAACGCAACGAGACGATCGCCGTCAACGGCGAAATCGTCGTGCCGGCGATCGTGCACTACTCGACGAGACCCGATTGGCCGTACGACGTCCGCGCCTTTGCGGTGAGCTCCGACGATTACGACCTCTTGCCGATCGGTCCGAAGCTCGTCAACGGCAAGCGCGCGTACGGGATATCCGCTGTTCGCACGACGACCGGAGACTTCTCGGTCACCGGCATCTTCCTCGATGAGACCTCGTGGCTGCCGCTGCGAGAGACGTTCGCGGTGACGGGCAGCGGCTGCACCGGCACCGGCTCGATCGATTTCGCCCGCGGCGGCGGCACGTGGCTGCCGACCTCAACGCAGGTGAGCTGCACCGTCGGAACTGGGGGAGCGACCTTCAAAGAGTCGATCGCGTTTTCGAGCTTCACCTTCCCGCCGTCGCTTCCGTCCGACATCTTCGGATCTGCACAGTGACGCCGGCGTTCAACCCCAGGACATGGACCATCTTCGGGATCGCGTTTCTCGCGTATCTCGTCAGCTCGGGCTTCGCGCACCCGACCGTCTACGACAACTACACGCTGCTCGCCAACGCGTGGCTTGACGGCCACGTCTGGATCGACCAGCCGAGTCCGGCGATCGACGCGCTCGACTACATGGGGCACTACTACATCATCGAAGCGCCGATGCCGGCAGTCCTCATGCTGCCGCTCGTCGCGATCTTCCGCGACAACGCGAATCAGACGCTTATCGCGATCATCTGCGCCGCCGCGACGATCGCCGCGTTCGACGTCATCCTCGGAAGGATGGCCGTGGCCGCCGTGCATCGCTGGTGGCTTCTCGCCTTCGCGACCTTCGGTACGATCGTCTGGTGGTGCGCTTCATTCCCTGCCGTTTGGATGTACGCGCACATCGCCGGCGCGATGTTCCTCATGCTCGCGCTCGCAGAATGGTTCGGACACCGCCGCCCGTGGGTCGTCGGCCTGTTGCTCGCATGCGCCGCGATGTCGCGCTTCCCGATCGTCCTCGCCGCGCTTCCGCTCGGCGCGCTTTTGTGGCTCGAGTCGCCGGAGGACCAGCGCGTTCGCCGGCTGCTGAACTTCATCGCCGGCGCGATCCCGCTCTTCGTCCTCTACGCGCTGTACAACGAGGCGCGATGGCAGACGCCGGCCGACATCGGATACACCGTGTGGTATCACCAGGATTCGGTGGGGCAGCCGACCGGCAGTCCGTTCAGACTCGAGTATCTCCCCTTCAACCTCTACAGCTTCTTCATGCTCGCGCCGCAGTTCGAGCCGACGTTCCCGTGGATCAAGCCGACGGGTCTCGGCGTCTCGCTGACGCTGACGAGCCCCGCCTTGCTCATCGCGTTCGGCATGCAGCGCTCGCGCGAGACGATTGCGTTCGCCGTCGCGGCGCTGCTCGTGGCGATACCGTCGCTGCTCTACTACGTCAACGGTTTCGAGCAGTTCGGCATGCGGCACGCCATGGATTTTCTGCCGCTGCTGCTCGTGCTGTGCGCGCGCGGCATCGCACGCTTTCCGGCGGTCGGATCCGCCGCTCTCATATGTCTTTCGATCGCCGCGAACGCGTACGGCGAATACTACTCGTGGGCGTTTCTCGGGTTCACCGTCGTGCCGCGCTGACGCCGGACATCTTTAAGAACGCGTGAAGCAGTGATTAAGGGGTCGATCGCCGACGTAGCGCCGTCCGTCCCACGCGACACGCTGCAAAAGGGCAAGCAGCGCGGCGACGTAGAACGCGCCGACGGAATGACCGACCCGCAGACTGCGCGGCCGTCGAAGGTGCTCGTCGTCGATGACGAAGTCGCCATCCTTCAGACGCTGCGTTACAACCTCGAGAAGAACGGCTACGTCGTCTGCGTCGCGGGCGACGGTCGCCAAGCGTTGAGCGTCGTCGAGATCGAGAAACCCGATCTCATCCTGCTCGATATCATGCTGCCATCGCTCGACGGCATCGAAGTGTGCCGAGAGATCCGCAGGCGCTCGAACGTGCCGATCCTCATGCTCACCGCGAAAGGGCAAGAGATCGACAAAGTGCTCGGGCTCGAGATCGGCGCTGACGACTACATCACGAAGCCGTTCTCGATCCACGAGGTGATCGCGCGCATCCGCGCGCATCTGCGCCGCGCGAACGCCGCCATCCATCACGAACATCCGCCCGTGCTCTCCGGCGGCGACGTCAGGCTCGACGTCGGAAGCCAAAGCGTCACGAAGCGCGGCACGGCTATCGACCTCGCCCCGAAGGAGTTCGGCGTCCTCCAAGTGCTGCTCGAGAACAAAGGGCGCGTCGTCACGCGGCAAGCGCTGCTCGACCGCGTCTGGGGTTTCGATTTCTACGGCGACCAGCAGACCGTCAACGTCCACATCCGGTGGCTGCGCGAAAAGATCGAGGACGATCCGAACGATCCG
Organism: Candidatus Eremiobacteraceae bacterium; assembly: GCA_035631255.1. GTDB lineage: Bacteria > Vulcanimicrobiota > Vulcanimicrobiia > Eremiobacterales > Eremiobacteraceae > JANWLL01. Next base: position 14,816 of record DASQJC010000293.1, read on the forward strand.
AAGTGGATCCACACGATCCGCAGCCGGGGGTACGTCTTCCGCGACTGAAGCGATGGACTACGTCGTCTTGATCATCGGCGCGTTCCTAGCGGCGGCGGGCCTTGCGGCTCTGGTCGCTGCACGCCGGCGCGTCGGCTCCGAGCCGAACGCCGACGAGAGCCGAGCTTCGCTCGGCATACCACATGAGGAGCCGTCGTCGCGCCGCATGGATGCGCTGCTCGACGCGCTGCCTGCCGGCGTCATCATCGTTTCGCCCGACGGCCGCATCGCCGAAGTGAACGCGTCCGCCGCATCGATGTTCGGCATCGCGCCGGAGCGCGCGATCGGCCGAGCGCTCATCGAAAGCGTTCGATCCTACGAGCTCGACCGCCGCGTCACGGCGGCACTCGCAGATGGAGTCGAGGAATCGTCCGACCTGACGTTCATCGCGGCGACAGAGCGGCGCTTGCACGTCGCGACGCGCGCGATCAATCGCTCCGACGGCAAGCGCGAAGCGCTCGTCGTCGCGATCGATCGGACGCGCGTGATCGAGCTCGAGACGATGCGCCGTGACTTCGTGTCGAACGTCTCGCACGAGCTGCGCAGCCCGCTCACCGCGATCAAGATCATGACTGAAACGCTCCAGGACGGCGCGGATCCGGCGGCTGCAAAGGAGTTCCTCGAGAACATCGCGCGCGAGACCGATCGCATGATCGCCCTCGTCGAAGACCTGCTCGACCTCGCGCGCCTGGAGAGCGGACGGCTCGATCTGCGCTTCGACTCCGTCGATCTCTCGGAGCTCGTGCGCGATGCGGTGAGCAGCCAGTCGAACCGGGCATCGAAGCTCGGCATCCACCTCGAAGCGGTGACGTCATCGAACGGCACCGCGATCGCCGGCGATCGCGACATGCTCACCCAAGTCGTCGTCAACTTGCTGGACAACGCGCTGCGCAACACGCCGTCCGGAGGCACCGTCACCGCGCGAGTATCATCGAACGGCACAGGCGTGGCAGTCGACGTCGAAGACACCGGGATCGGGATCGCATCCGATGCGCTGCCTCACGTCTTCGAACGTTTCTACGTCGTCGACCGATCGCGCGCGAAGTCGAAGGGCGGCACCGGACTCGGGCTCGCGATCGTCAAGCACATCGTCGAGGCGCACGGCGGATCGGTGGAGGCGCAGAGCGAGCTCGGACGCGGATCGTCGTTCAGGTGCTCGTT
>DASQJC010000294.1:0-2161 GCA_035631255.1 Candidatus Eremiobacteraceae bacterium
AACTCCACGTCGACGCCGCGTTTCTCGAGATTCGCCGACAGCTCGCGGACCGCGTGCTGCGCCTGCGCGACAGCCATGCCGTAACCTGGTGCGATGATGACGCTGCGCGCGTACGCGCACATCGTCGCGACGTCTTCGATCGACGCGGTGCGAACCGAGGTCTGCTTGCTTCCGCTCGCCGCCGCAGCGCCCGTTGCCGCAGCTGCGCCGAACGCGCCGAACAGCACGTTGCCGAGGCTGCGGTTCATCGCTTTCGCCATGAGCATCGTCAGCAAGGTACCGGACGCGCCGACGAGCGTGCCGCTGATGATGAGCACCGTGTTGTTCAGCACGAAGCCGGTGATCGCGACAGCGACGCCGGTGAACGAGTTCAAGAGCGAGATGACGACCGGCATGTCGGCGCCGCCGATCGGCAGTACGGCCAAGACACCGAGTATCAAAGCCGCCGCGACGAGACCGCCGAATATCGGCGAGGTCGTGTAGCCGATGATGAGCGCGACCGCGAGCGCCAAGACCGCCAGCGCGATGAGACCGTTGACGAATTGCTGTCCGACATACGTGATCGGGCGGCCGGTCATCAGCTCTTGCAGTTTCGCGAACGCGATGAGCGAGCCCGCGAACGAAATAGAGCCGATGATCGTGCTGAGGATGATCGGTACGAGCGTCGACGCATCGGACGACTGAGCGCCATTCAACATCTTCAGGAACTCGCCGCTCGACACGAGCGCCGCCGCGCCGCCGCCGGCGCCGTTGAAGAGCGCGACCATCTGCGGCATCGCGGTCATCTTGACGCGCATCGCGGAGAAGTAGCCGATCGGCGCGCCGATGACGGCGCCGATGATGATGATCGGCCACGTGATGATGTGCGTGTCGAAGCCCGTGGCGATGACGCCGATGAGCATGCCGATCGCGGCGAGCGTGTTGCCCGTGCGGGCGTGCGCGGGCGAGCTGAGGAACTTCAGTCCGATGATGAACAGAACGCCGGTGATGAGATAGGCGAACGCGAGGAGCGTGTCGGTCAGCGTCATGCTTTCGGACCCGCCTTCGCCTTGAACATCTGAAGCATTCGGCCGGTGACGGCGAAGCCGCCGACGACGTTGATCGTCGCGAGCACCATCGCTGCGAGGCCGATCGCTTGTCCGGCCGTGCCGCCTATCGCCGCGCCGGCGATGAGCATCGCGCCGACGACGACGATGCCATGGATCGCGTTCGTCGCCGACATCAGCGGCGTATGGAGCATAGACGGCACCTTCGAGATGACCTCGAAGCCGACGAACACGGCGAGGATGAAGACCGTGATCTCGGTGAGCAGCTGCGGGGTCACTTGGTGCCTCCTTCCACGAGTTTCGCGACGGCGGGGTTGACGATCGCGCCGCCATTGCATACGCAGGCGCCCTTCGTGATCTCGTCGTTCATGTCGAGGGCAAGTTTGCCGTCTTTGACGAGCAAGTCGAAAAGCGCGAGCACGTTCTTCGCGTAGAGCTGGCTCGCGTGCAGCGGCATCGAGCTTGGCAGGTTGAACGGCGCGACGACCGTGACGTCATGGAAGACGCTCGTCTCGCCCGGCTTGATCGTCTCGGTGTTTCCGCCCGCTTCGGCTGCGAGATCGACGATGACGCTGCCGGGTCGCATCGCCTTGACCATGTCTTCGGTGATGAGGATCGGCGCGCGTCTGCCTGGCACGAGCGCAGTCGTGACGACGACGTCGGCTTCGGCGACGTGCTTACCGAGCGCGTCGCGATTCGTCTTCTGTTCGTCGGCGGTAAGCTCGCGCGCGTAACCGCCGGTGCCTTCACCGGTGATCGGCGGCGCGACGAAGGTGGCGCCGAGGCTTTCGACCTGTTCCTTGACGACCGGTCGAGTGTCGAAGCCGGAGACGACTGCTCCGAGACGACGCGCGGTCGCGATGGCTTGTAAGCCGGCGACACCGGCGCCGAGGACGAGGACCTTCGACGGCGCGATCGTGCCGGCTGCGGTCATGAGCATCGGAAAGAATTTCGGCAGCGCATCGGCGGCGAGCAAAACCGCTTTGTAACCGCTGACCGTCGCTTGCGACGAAAGCGCGTCCATGCTTTGAGCGCGTGAGATGCGCGGTATGAGCTCCATCGCAAACGCAGTGACGTTGCGCGCAGCGAGCAGCTTCGCGCTTTGCGGTGCCGTG
>DASQJC010000295.1:0-8507 GCA_035631255.1 Candidatus Eremiobacteraceae bacterium
CCGCTGCGCGCTCATCGCGCTGCAGGGCCCGCGCAGCGTCGAATTGCTCCAGCCGCTGACGGCCGTCGATCTTTCGAAGATCAAGTACTATTACGCCGCCGAGGGCATCGTCGATGGCGTGAAGGCGGAGATCGCACGCACCGGATATACGGGAGAGGATGGCTTCGAGCTCTTCATCGAGGCCGGCGACGCGGAGCGGCTCTGGGATAAGCTGACGGTTGAAGGCACGCGCGTCGGCCTTCGACCTGCAGGTCTTGGCGCGCGCGATGTCCTGCGCCTTGAGGCCGGCATGCCGCTCTACGGCCACGAGCTCGATGAGACGATCACGCCGCTTCAAGCCGGCCTCGATTGGGCGGTCAAGCTCGACAAACCCGGCTTCGTCGGCAAGCAAGCGCTCATCGGTCAACGAAGCCGCGGCGGCTACGACAGGATCGCCGGCCTCATCATGGATGGGCGTGCGCCGGCGAGAGCGGGCTATCAAGTCTTCTACGACGGAGCCGCCGCCGGTGAGATCCGTAGCGGGTCGCCCGCTCCGGCGCTCGGCGGCAAGAACATCGCGACGGCGCTCGTCTCCGAGAAGGCGGCGGCACCCGCCGCGCAGATCGAGGTCGAGATCCGCGGTCAGCGGCATCCGGCGCACGTCGTCAGTTTGCCCTTCTATAAACGGTCGCGCTGAGAGCAGCGACACGCGACGGGAGAACGATCCTTGGCACAACCTACGGACAGGTTTTACACGAAAGAGCACGAGTGGGTGAAGATCGACGGCGCGAGCGGCGTCATCGGTATCACCGAACACGCACAGTCCGCGCTCGGCGACATCGTTTATGTGGAATTGCCGAAGGTCGGCGCGAGCCTCGAGCAAGGCAAGCCCATAGGCGTCATCGAGTCGGTGAAAGCGGTTTCGGACATCTACGCGCCGGTATCGGGCACCGTCACCGAAGTGAATTCGTCGGTCGTCGATGACCCGGCGAAAGTGAACGGCGACCCGTTCGGCGACGGTTGGCTCGTGAAGATCGACGTCGGCGATGCCGGTCAGGCGAAGCAGCTGCTCGACGCCGCTGCGTACGACGCGCTCGTCGAGGCGGAGTCGCACTAGCAGTCCGATGTACGCACCGCATACGGAACACGACGTCCGCGAGATGCTCGGCGTCATCGGCGTGAAGTCGCTCGATGCGCTCGCCGCGCCGCCGCGCGGTCTCGAGATGCCGCGCGATCTCGACGTGCCGCCGGCGATGCCGGAATCCGTCGCGTATCAACATCTTCGCGAACTGTCACGCAGGAACAGACCGGGCGACGCGGAGGCATCGTTCCTCGGCGCCGGGGCGTATCGCCACTATCAGCCGCCGGCCGTGCCGTATCTCGCGACGCGCTCCGAGTTCATCACCGCGTATACGCCGTACCAAGCCGAAGCGAGCCAAGGCAGTCTTCAAGCGATATTCGAGTGGCAGACGTACATCTGCTTGCTCACCGGACTCGGCGTCAGTAACGCATCGGTCTACGACGGATCGACCGCGCTCGTCGAAGGCGTCATCATGGCGTCGCAGGCGACAGGCTCACGGCGCGTCGCCGTGAGCGCAGGCTTGCATCCCGGCTATCGCGCCGTCTTGAAGACGTACGCAGACGGCATGGGCATCGAGATCGTCGAGGCGCCGCTGCGAACCGATGGAACGACTGACATCCCCGCTTCGATGGATGGCGCCGCCGCGCTCGTCGTGCAAAGTCCGAACTTCTACGGCTGCATCGAAGACGTCGCCGCCTGCGCTGCGGCTGCGCATGGCGCGAAAGCGCTGTGCATCGAAGTGATCGTCGAGGCGATGTCGCTCGGCGCGCTCAAGACGCCGGGCGAGAGCGGCGCAGATATCGCCGTCGGCGAAGCGCAGTCGTTCGGACTGCCCGTCGGCTACGGCGGACCGTACGTCGGTTTCGTCGCCACGACGAAGGAACACGTGCGGCGGCTTCCCGGCCGGCTCGTCGGCGAGACGCACGACGTCGACGGCCGCAAGGCATACGTCTTGACGCTGCAGGGGCGCGAACAGCACATACGCCGCGAGCTCGCGTCTTCCAATATATGTACGAATCAGGCATTGTGCGCGCTGTTCGCGACGATCTACCTGGCGACCGTCGGCGCGCACGGCCTGAAGTCGATCGCCGCGGCGAACATGGCTCGCGCTCGCGATCTTCGCAAGGCGCTCTTGTCGCTCGGCGGCGTCAAGGCGCCGTTCGACGCGCCGTTCTTCAACGAATTCGTCGTCAGACTTCCGGTCGCGGCGCGCGCCGTCGCCGACGCGTTGAAGTCGGACGATATCATCGCCGGCCTCCCGCTATCGCGCATCGGCCTTGGTGACGAACGCGACTTGCTCGTGTGCTCGACCGAGTTGACCTCGACTGACGGGATCGCTCGGTTCGCGGCGCGACTCAAAGAGACGATGGAACATGCCGTCGCTGCTGTTTGAACAGGGCGAGCCCGGTCGGGGCAGCTCGTTCGTCGTCGACGCGGGTTCGCCGAGCGACTATCTCGACGCGTCGCTGCTGCGCAGTGACTTGCCGCTGCCCGATCTCGCCGAGTTCGAAGTGACGCGGCATTTCGTGGCGCTCTCGCATCGCAATTTCTCCGTCGACACGAACTTCTATCCGCTCGGTTCGTGCACGATGAAGTACAATCCGAAGCTCAACGAAGCGGTCTCCGCGTTCTCGGGCTTCGCCGATCTGCATCCGCTCGTCGACGACTCGTGCGCGCAAGGCGCGCTGCAGATGATGTGGCGGCTCGAGCGCACGCTGACGAGCCTGTTCGGAATGGAAGCGTTCTCGCTCATGCCCTGCGCCGGTGCGCACGGCGAGCTCACCGCGATGCTCATGGCGAAGAAGTACCATCGCGATCGCGGCGACCACAAGCGCGCGACATGCATCGTTCCCGACACCGCGCACGGCACGAATCCGGCGAGCGCGGCGATGGTCGGCTACAAGGTCGTGTCGGTGCCGTCGACTCCGCAAGGCCGCACGGATCTCGCCGCGCTTCGAGCGGCGCTCGACGACACGGTCGCCGTCTGCATGATGACGAATCCGAACACGCTCGGACTCTTCGAAGACGACATCATCGAGATGACGAAAGCCGTGCATGAAGCGGGCGGGCTCATGTACTACGACGGCGCGAACGCGAACGCGATCGTCGGACTGTGCCGGCCCGGCGACATGGGCTTCGACCTCATGCACCTCAACCTGCACAAGACGTTTTCGGTTCCGCACGGCGGCGGCGGCCCTGGGGCAGGTCCGGTGGGCGCATCCGCTCGTCTCGCACCGTATCTGCCGGTGCCACGCGTCGTCAGGCGCGACGCGAACGGGAAGAAGGCGGAGTACGCGCTCGATCTAGCGGTGCCCGACTCTATCGGTCCGGTCCGCGTCTTCGCATCGCACTTCATCGCGCTCGTCCGGGCATATGCGTACATCGTCGTGCACGGCCTCGACGGACTGAAGCGCAATAGCCAGCTCGCTGTCCTCAACGCGAATTACGTCCGCGCGCGCGTCAAGGATCTCCTCACGGTGCCGTACGCGGACCACTGCCGTCACGAATTCGTGTGTTCAGCCGAAGATCTGAAGAAAGCGACCGGTGTCCGCGCGCTCGACATCGCGAAGGGTCTGCTCGACGCCGGCATCCACGCGCCCACGATGTACTGGCCGCACGTCGTGCCCGAGTGTCTCATGATCGAGCCGACCGAGACCGAGACGAAGCAGACGCTCGACGAATTCGTCGAGGTGCTTCGCGGTCTCATCGCACAAGCGCACGCCGACCCCGATTCGATGCGCGAGCTGCCGCGCAACACCGCAGTGCGACGCGTCGACGAAGCGCAAGTCGGAAGGCTCGCGAACAAAGGCATCGGACTGCGCTGGACGCCGGGTGGATAAGCAGCCTCGCCCCGAAGGGCGGCCGGTCCGGCGACCGCGCCGCATCAAACACGAGCGCTCGGCGGGCGGGCTCGTGCTCAAGCGCAACAACGGCGCCTATGAGGGCCTCATCATCGGGCGATCCAGCCCGCGCATTTGGTCGTTCCCGAAAGGCCACGTCGAGCCGACGGAGACCATCGAGACAGCTGCGGTGCGCGAAGTCCAGGAAGAGACCGCGATCGAGGCCGTCATCATCGACAAGCTGTCCGACATACGCTACTGGTTCTACAGCGACAAGATCAAGCACAGCAAAGTCGTCCATTTCTTCCTCATGCGGTATCTGGGGGGCATGCCGAAGCCGCAAGCGGGAGAAGTCGACGAGGTCGCGTGGGTGCCGCTCGACGAGTTGCTCGACGTCCTGACGCATTTGAACGAACGCCGGCTCGCGACGATGGCGCAGGGGATCGTATCCGAACGCGGTCCGGAAGGGCTCGGGTTCTCATCCTGATGTTTGTCACACGGTCGACCATAAAGGTCGACCGCTCCAGCGAAGCTCGGCTTTCGCATGCTATCATTCGCACCGCGCTTGTCGTCATCGGTTCTGCGATGCTTGCGCTGTCGAGCGGATGCGTACGCCGTGCGCCCGCACCTATCCCGACGCCGATCGTCTCACCGACGCCGCTGCACGTATCGAGCCCGCTCAACGGCCTCTCGGTCTCGCCGCTTTCGACGATGCATCGCGTGACCGCAGTGATGATCGACAACTATCCGCACGACACGCGGCCGCAAAGCGGCCTGCGCGGTGCGGACATCGTCTACGAGGTCGAAGCCGAAGGCGGCATCACGCGCTACATGGCGCTGTTCTTGGAGAACGCGCCGAAGAAGATCGGACCCGTGCGATCGACCCGCCTCTATTTCGTCGATCTCGCGCGTCCGTATCAGCCGTACCTAGCGCACGCGGGTGAAAACGACGACGTCTGGGAGCCGCTGCGCGAGCTTCGCGCCACCGGCTTTGCCGATATGGAAGAGATCCTCATCGCAGAGGAGGCGTTCTGGCGCGACGACACCCGCGAGATGCCGCACAACCTCTACACCTCGATAGCGCGCATCCGCGAAGACGGTCCGCAGCATGGTTGGCCGGATATGCCGTACGCGAGCTCGGCCTTCACATTTTCGCCGGCGCCGGGCGTCAAGGCGGCCCCGGGGATCACGGTCGATTTCTGGATGCACTACTCGGTGCGCTACATATTCTCGAACGGCGCATATGAGCGGACGATCGGCGGCGTCGTGCAGCACGATCTCGACGACCCGACTCCGTATCGCATCGCCGACGTCATCGCGGTCTGGATACCGGCGACCGTCATCGACGATCAAGGCGATCTCAAGATGGATGTCTACGGCGAGTTCCCGGCGGTCCTCATCCGCGACGGCGTCGTGCAAGAGGCTACGTGGGTCGAAGATGATCCGACGGAATTTCCGCGCATCGTCGACAGCGATCGGCACGACATCCCGCTCGAGCCGGGGCAGATATACATCGAAGTCATTCCGCAGGGCGGTAGTGTCACGGTCGGGAACAAGTCTTGGCGATACTAGATGAGGAGCGACCCAAGATAGCGCTCGATATGCAGGCGACCCAGACCTCCGAAACCGGCAAGCCTTCGCTGCTCGTCCAACTCGACGTCTTCGCCGGTCCGCTCGACCTCCTGCTCCAACTCGTCGTCTCCCAAGACCTCGACATCACGACGGTCAGCCTCGCAGAAGTCTGCGAGCAGTACCTTTCCTATATCGCGCTCATGGAAGCGCTCGACGTCGAGATCGCGAGCGAATATCTCGTCATCGCGGCGACGCTCGTCTTCATCAAGTCGAAGAAGCTCTTGCCTCCGCCTCCGCCGCCGTTCGTCGACGAACTCGCGGAAGAGGCGCTCGCGGCCGAAGAAGCCCTGCGCCAGCGGCTGCTCCAGTATAAGCAGTACAAGATCGCCGGCGCCGATCTGAAGGAGCGCTTCGAAGAGAACGCTTCCTATTATCCGCGTCCGCCGGCGCCCGAAGAGGGCATCGTTCAGCGCTTCGTGCTCGACGCGAAGTCGCTCGCCGAAGCGTTCGCCCGCGTCCTGGCCAACGCCGAGGCACGGCCGTCGGTCGTCAAGCGCGAGGCGTTCTCGGTCGTCGTCAAGATGAACTACGTGCTCCGGCAGGTGCGCGAACGTCCGGAGATCACGTTCGGTGAGCTCATCGAGGGTTGCGAGAAGCTCGAGATCGTCGTCACATTCCTCGCCGTGCTCGAGCTCGTCCGCGCGCGCAAGATCGTCTATTCTCAGAAGAAGCTTTTCGACGACATCTCGTTCGCGCCGGCGCCGAAGGGAGCGACAAGTGGCCTCGCCCACTCTGCGTAGTCGCGTCGAGTCGATACTCTTCGTCGCATCCGAACCTGTCAGCGAGAAAGAGCTCTGCGCCGTCACCGGTGCGGATGCACCCGAGGTCCGCGCCGCGATAGCCGAGCTTCGAAAGACGCGAGCGGACAGCGGGCTCGCATTGCGCGAAGTCGGCGGCGGCTACCGGTTGACGAGCAACCCCGATTGCCGCGCCGATATCGAACGATTCTTGCTGCCGCCGAAGACGCACATGTCGCCCGCGTCGATGGAGACGCTCGCGATCGTGGCGTATCTCCAGCCGGTGACGCGTGCCGAGATCGAGAGCATCCGCGGCGTGAACGTCGACGGCGTCATGGACACGCTCGAGCAGCGCCGGTTCGTCAAAGAGCTCGGTCGCAAAGAAGCGGTCGGCCGGCCGATCATCTACGGCACGACGGAGTACTTCCTCGAGGCGTTCGGCCTGCGGTCGCTCGAGGAACTGCCTCCTCCGCCCGAAGGCGCGCCGAAGCGCGTCGAGGGCCGCGTCATCGCATTGCCGTTAGGCGAGGGGCGGATGGCGGCGATGGAACAGATCCACGAGTCGGTCGAAGGTCACGAAGACGAGATCGCGGCGCACGGCGAAGCGAAGCTCACGCGCAGCGTCGCCGACGTCCTCGACCGGACGATGCGCGACTCCGCATAAGCCTTTTTCTTTGAACCTCCAATTCCAATCCGACTTCGATACGCTCGCGGTCGAGTACGAGCAGTATCGCACGTCGTATTCCGATACGCTCTTCGACGCGATCCTCGCGTACGCCGGACCATTGAACGACCGGCGCGCGCTTGACCTCGCTTGCGGCACCGGACTCTCGACGCGCGGCCTTGTCGCTCGCGGCGTCGCCGTGACCGGCATCGACGTCGCCGCGAACATGCTCGAGGTCGCCCGACGCAGCGGTCTCGACGACGCAACGTTTTATGAGGCGCGGGCTGAAGCGCTTCCCTTCGCCGATAACGCCTTCGCGCTCGTGACCTGCGGACAGGCGTTCCACTGGTTCGACGGACCGCGAGTGCTCGCCGAGATCGAACGCGTTCTCGTTCCAGGCGGCGCGCACGCGCAATATTGGAAGCATTACGACGCGACTGATCCGTTCGTCAAAGCGGCGGATGATCTCGAACGCGCGTGGTCAGGACAAGACCCGAACATGGTGTGGCACGCGACAGGGACGAAGATGCGCGAGTGGTGGCAGGGCTGCGGGCTCGTCGACCGCGAGCGGCGAGAGTCGGAGATCGGCTTGCCGTTCACGATCGACTCGTTCATCGGCTACGAGAGTTCGCGCGAGACGCTGCGCCTTGCGCTCGGCGAGCGTCGTCACGATTATCTGGTTGCGCTTCGCGCGATGATCGAGCAGATGGCGCCGAGCGGCGCGTTCTCCGTCAAAGGGAAAGAGTATCTCTTCCTCGGCCGCAGAAAGCGGCGCACATGAGATTCGGCGTGCACGTCGGCATCGGCAAAGGCTTCAAAGCGACGGTCGCGGAGGCGCTCGACAAGGGCTGCGACACGATCCAGATCTTCGCCGGAAATCCGCGCGCATTCCGGCGGACGCCGTACGACGTCGCGGCTTGGGACGAGTTCAAAGCGCTGCGCAAGAAGCACGACATCAGGCCGGTCGTCATCCATACATCGTATCTCGTCAACCTCGTGACGTCGAAGAAGGAGCTGCAGCGGCTGAGCACGATCCTCGTCGCGCACGATCTCGAGCTCGCGTCGCGCGCGGGCATCGAGTACGTCAACACGCACCTCGGCAGCTATGGGAGCGAAGACCGCAAAGCCGGCTTCGAGCGCGTCGTAAAGACGATCAAGACGCTCATCGCGAACGCATCGCCCGGGCCGATACTCCTGTTGGAGAACTCGGCCGGCGCGGGCAACGCGTGCGGCGGGCGGATCGACGAGCTCGGCGAGATACTCCGCGCGGTCGGATCACCGCGCGTCGGCGTCTGTCTCGATACGGCGCACTCGTGGGCGAGCGGCTACGATATCTCGTCGCAGAAGGGGGTCGACAAGTTCGTCAGCGAGGTCCGCAAACACATCGGGCTCAAGCGCGTCCGGGCCTTGCACACGAACGATACGCGCGTCGAACTCGGCGCGAAGCGCGACCTCCATTGGCACATCGGTGAAGGGAAGATCGGTCCGGCCGGCTTCAAAGCAATCCTGACTTCCCCGGCTTTCCAACACGCGGCAGCGATATGCGAAACGCCCGAGTCGTCGCACGATAAGAA
>DASQJC010000296.1:0-2878 GCA_035631255.1 Candidatus Eremiobacteraceae bacterium
AGGCGTGCGCGCGATGATCGTCCTGCGCGCGAGCTCTCCTCGCTCGACGTGGTATTGTCGCGCCAGCTTGAGCGCCGCCTCGACGGCCTCCGAGCCGCTTGACAAGAAGTACGACTTGTACGCAGACCACCGTGCTCGCGAGGCGAGCATCGTCGCGAGCTCTTCGACCGGTTCGTTCGAGAACTGCGTTCCGTTCAGGTAGGCGACTCTTCGCGCCTGGGCGGCCATCGCATCGGCGATCTCCGCGACGCCGTGGCCGACATTGCAGACCATCGCGCCGCCGCTCGCGTCGAGATAACGATTCCCCTGTGCATCTGTCAGCCAGACGCTTTCGCCTTTGACGATCACCGGAAGCTGCTTGTGCAGCTTCCTATAGAAGACGTCGCTCATACGCGCTCCGGTCGGGAATGTTTGATTTCGGCGCGACGGGGTGCAGGCGCCTGCGGAGTGTCACGTAGGCTGCGTGCGACCAATACGGCAACGACCGGTACGATAAGCGCGTTGCCGACCGCGGCGATCGAGATGAGCGACGCCGGCGTCGTGCCATATAATGCCATCGCTCCGGCTTGCAGCGCTAACGAACCCACCATGTACACTCCGACGCGATAATCGCCGACAGCGACGAGGTACGAAGTGCCGAGCATGCCGAGCGCTATGAGCGCACCGTCGATCGCGTAAAGACGCAGGATGAGTGCCGCCTGAGAGTATGCTTCACCAAATGTGACGTGGACGATCGACGTCGGCCACAGCTCGACGACCCCGAGCACGATGACGATGCCGCCGACACCGATGCCGAACGCGACCGCGAGAAGACGGCCGAGTGCAGCGCGATCGACGTGCCGCGCGGCTGCTGCTTTCGGCATGACGAGCGGCACGACGAGACCGATTCCGAACGGGATGATGCGCGCGACAAGACCGGCTGCGGTGTACTCGCCTGCAGCAACGCCCGAAAGCGCGTGTTTCGCGAACAGCGTGTCGACGTAGAGCAATGCCATCGAGGCGGCGTTTATCAAGAGCAGTGCGAGCGCGGGCGCACCGTACGGTTCGGATCGATATCCGTCTTCGGTTTGACCGCGCGATGTGAAAAGCGAAACGGCTGCGATGGCGATGCCGGCGATCAGTCCGCCGGCGACGCCGCCCATCGCTCCGCCGACCGACCAACCCACGCGCACGAGGATGATGCCGAGCGCGAGTTTCACCGCGCACTCGCCGACGAGCGACGCCGCGTAGCCGGCGAAGCGATGCGCTCCCTGGATCGCTCCACGCGCCGCGCCGGCGATGATGCCTGCGACGAGCGCGACGATGAGGAATGCCCATGCGAGCCGATCGGTGACGTGGAGATATGCGGAGAGCGGCAAAGCGATGATCGCCATACCGATGCCGATGCCGACGCCGATCATCGCGGACGACCGTATCACGACGCGACCGAAAGCGGGAATCGCGCCGTCGCGATGCGTGACCCACAGCCGCGCGGTCTCTTGCATCGCCAAGGTGCCGACCGACGAACCGAGGACGCCGACGATCATCGTGATCGCGAGCAGGGTCGCGAGCGATCCGTACGCATCAGGACCAAGCGCACGCGACAAGACGAAATGGTAGACGTAGTTGAGGATGTTGGCGAGCAGCCCGCCGCCCCAAACGAGCACTGCGTCGGCTGCGAACGTCGGCCAATGGAATCCGCCGCGCTTCGTCGCTACGGCGTCATCGATTGCGACCGGTCTTTGACCAGACGGGTCCATGCCTGGCCCTTTTGGAGCGTCGTATCGGGCGCCTTTCGGAGAGGGCGCATATGGGTTGGACCAGAATGGGTCGGCCCCGGCCTCGGTCGCGTCATATTTGGAGCGCACCGCGGCGGAACGCACGAGTGAGGAACCGACCCGTGAGCATGGTGGTTGGCATATTTTCTAGTAGCGACGCGCTGAAGTCGATCATCGACGGCCTACGCGCGAGCGGCGCAGATCTCGAGCGCTTGCGCGCCCTGACGACCGACGAAGTGCCGACGGAACTCGCGACCAGCGGCGTCCAGTTCGTGTGGATCGGCGACGTCGAGCGCGGGGTCGAAGGCCCGTCGCTCGGAAGCGGCGGCACCGGCATTCCGAGCTCCACGAACCGCTCGCCGAACGAAGTGCAAGGTGACGAGCTGCTCGAGTCGCTCTCCGAGCTCGGGATCCCCGATGGCCGGACGGATGATTTCGCGAAGGCGGTCGAAGACGGCCGCATGATCGTCGGCTATCCTTCGTTCACCGATTCGAGCGCGCTGAAGCAGCTCTTCACGTCCGCCGGCGCGAACTCGATCGAAGAATTCTAACCGGTCAACGATAAGACACATAGGAGCGGTCGAGATTTATCTCGACCGCTCCTTTTTTTCTCCGTCATGGCCGCGGCGGCTCGTTGAGGCTGCCGGTGCGGTAGCCGCGCGGATCGATCTCGAGCGTGTCGTATCCGACGGCGGCTAACGCGCGGCCGGCTCGCTCTTGGATATCGCGCAGCCGCGCGATGTCCTGAGTAGGGACCTCGACGCGCGCGGTCGACCCGAAGTGCCGGACACGGACGGTCGAAAAGCCGTTGGCGCGCAAATAGCGCTCGGCGAGGTCGATGCGTCGCAGATCGTCGATCTCGATCCGAGTGCCGTGCGGCACGCGCGACGACAAACAGGGCGTCGCCGGTTTGGCCGCTACTCGAAGCCCATATCGAGCGGCGATCGCGCGCACGTCCGACTTGCCGATGCCCAGCTCGGCGAGCGGGCTTCGTACGGCGAACTCTGTGGCGGCGACACGACCGGGGCGCACATCGAGCGCAGCCGCGCCATCGTCGGCGTTCGTGCCATCGAGGACGACGCGGAAGCCGCGATCCGACGCGATGCGCGAAAGCGTCGAGT
>DASQJC010000297.1:0-6196 GCA_035631255.1 Candidatus Eremiobacteraceae bacterium
ACGACGTCATCAACGACAAGGGCGCCGAGTTCTTCAAGATGTTCGGACATCCGTCGGGCGACAAATGGTACAGCTTCGATGCGGCCGGTGTGCACGCACTCGGTTTGACGAACGTCGTCGATATCACGGCGGGCGGTCTACTTGGTCGCGATCAGCTCGACTGGGCACGCAAGGATCTTGGTTCGATACCGAAGAGCACGCCGGTCGTCGTCTTCGCGCATATACCGCTGTACGCGGTCTATCCCGATTGGGGCTGGACGACTGACGACTTCTCCGAGCTGCTGACGATGCTCCGTCCATTCGATTCGGTCACGGTTCTCAACGGCCACATCCACCAGGTCCTGTCGAAAGTCGACGGGAACGTCAAGTTTTTCACCGCCGCATCGACCGCGTTTCCGCAGCCGAAGCCCGGCTCCGCGCCAAAGCCGCACCCGCTCGTCGTGCCGGCGGGCGAACTCGCGAACCATCTCGGCGTGCGCACGGTGACGGTCGTCGAAGGAAACCACGAGATCGCCGTTGCCGACGAAAGCCTTGCGCCTTGACTTGTGCCTTGAGGGGATAGGTCGATGACGGCATCTGCCGATGCCGATCTCATCGCCCGTCTCGCCGCCGATGATCAATCCGCGCTCGATGAGGCGTACAAATCCTACGCTCACCGCTGCAAGGCGGTCGCCATGCGAACGCTGTACGATGACGCACTGGCGCAGGACGCGGTGCAAGAAGCGTTTCTCTCGCTCTGGCATCACCGAAGCGGCCTCGTCGTGCGCGCTGCGGGCATCGGGCCGTGGCTCATCGTCGTGACGCGCAACGCCGCGCTCAATATCGCCCGCACAGGCCGCCGCCGTCAGGCGCGCGAGATCGCACTTGCGCCATTTGATGCAGCACCGGATCCGACCGACGTCGCCGTCGCGAACGTCGAAGCGGCCGGCTTGCACGACGCGATCGCGCGACTGCCGGACGAACAGCGCGCCGTGATCCGCCTCGCGTATTTCCACGGGGCGACGCTCGCTGAAGTCGCGGCACGTACCGGTGCTCCGCTCGGCACCGTCAAGCGGCGCGCGCAGCTCGCACTCGCACGGCTCGCACAGACCTTGGGAGGTGCGCAGCGATGACCGAGCACCCGACCAGCCTTTTGCAATCGCTCGCGCTCGGCGAGCTCGATCGCGACGAAGCGCGCGCCGTCATGGAGCACGCAGACGCGTGCGACGAATGTGCCGCCATGCTCGCTGACGCGATGCGGGGCGTCGCAGTGCTCGCATCCGCCACAGACACGCCGGTGACTACTACGCCCGTGTCTTCTACTTCGAAGACGGTTCGCGGACGCGATTCTCGCTGGCTCGTCGGGCTGCTCGCGGCCGCGGCGCTACTGCTCGGGCTGTGGAACATCCAGCTCGAGACGACCGCCGCATCGGTTCCCGTCGAAGCGCTCGTCCACAGCCACTTCGCTCACCACGCGCTTTCCGGAAGCGGCGGGCAAGCCAAACTCATCCAAGCGCTCGACGGGTCGTGGGTGTATGTCGTCGCGACCGGTTTGCATCCGCTCCGCGCCTACGACGTCCAAGTGAATGAAACGACGATCGGCTCGATACGAGCCGATCTAACGGGAAACGGTACCGGCTTCTGGCGCCGGCCTGCGGGAAAGATAACGAGCGCTGCGCTCGCCGGTCCGGATAGCTCGCTACGATGGAACGGCCGCTGAGGCCGCAAAGCTCTCGCGGAGCATCTCCCAAAAGCGGCGCGTTCGAGCGCACGCCGAGCAGATGAGCCAACCATTGATCTCGTAGAGATCGTCGGACTCACACTCGCAGGCGCTGCATCGTTTCGACATCTGTATACGCCCCCTTTAGCGCACAAGTTCCCAAACGGTCAAATCTCCAAACCCAGGCGGACGCCTTTCGGCAGCCCGAGCGAGCGGGCTGCTGCACGTTTTGCCGTCCTTTCACGCGTCGCCGGAATGAATAGCCAATGACCGTTTTCGTGAGGGAACCTCGGGGAAAGTTTAGACGTCAACATCGAGGGGCGAATCAGTCCGGATTGAAAGGAAACCAGTCTTTTGAAGAATCGATTTATCGCCGCGTGGCTCGCAGCTGCGGTCGCAACCGCGGCGGGATGCAACGGCGTCGGAAACGCGATCTCCGGCACGTTCGGCGGCAGCGGCAACGCCCGATTGATCATCGCATCGCCCAAGACGACTCAGACCGGCATCGCCTTGCAGGCTGACCACGGCACGATCAACTCCGGCCTGAGCGCGTCGACGCCGATCGGCACGTATGCGAAAGTGAACGCGGGCGACGTCTCCTTCGACGTCAACACCGGCGCCGGCACATCCGACATCGTTCCCGCCATCAACGTGAACATCGCCGCGTCGACGAACTACAGCGTCGTCGTCGAGGGTGAGCCGGGCCTCACCGACTATATGGCGGTCAGCTTCGCGGACACGAACGCGCTCAATAACGCCAACACGGTCCGCTTCAAGGTGAACAACGCCGCGCCGAACCTCGCGACGCCTGTCGATGTGTACATCTGGCCGGCCGCGCAGGCCATGCCGACAACTCCGACGGTACCGGCTCTCCCGCTCAACCAGGATTCCGGTTCCGAGCAGAACCCGCCGGGTAACGCCTACATCCCGACACAAGGGAGCTCGACGACACTTCCGACCGGCACGTACAACGTGGCGATCGTGCCTCAGGGCACGATACCGAATGGCACGAGCGACCTTTTCGACGGGTCGACCGGCCTCAACGTGAACACGTCGTATTCGTTCACCATCGAAGACAACAACTCGACCCAGAACAACATCGGCGTGCTGCTCTCGATCGACGAACCGATCCAGACGCAGAACCAGCTGAAGATAACCAAACAGCCCGTCAAGTGACAACACCAACGACTCTGTAGTAGGCCGAGCGCAGCTCGGCAACGACGAAAGCCGAGCGCACGCGCTCGGCTTTCTCTTTCGTCCTAGTATCCGAGCCTCGCTCGGACGGTCGAGCTAAAGCTCGACCACTACATCGACCGCGATGTCAGGTCTCTTGCGGATGCGGTTCGTACTTTCTCGAGTGCGCGACGTTGGAGTCGCGAGACATGCATTTGCGTGCACGAAAGCCGTCGCGCGATCTCCGATTGCGATACGCCTTGGAAAAAGCGTAGGTAGACGATGATCCGCTCGCGCTGCGATAGCGTCGCGCAAGCATCGCGGAGAAAAGTCCGCTCGAGCAGCATTTCGAGATCTGTGTCGTGGCTTCCGACCGCATCGCCGAGCGTCGTCGACGAACGTCCGTCGCGGCTGTCGACCTCGGCGTCGAGCGACTGAAGCGAATACGCGCGGCTGGTCTCTTGGGCTTCGACGATGTCTTCTACCGACACGCCGAGCCGCGCGGCGAGATCCGACGGCGTCACCGACCGCCCCATCTCGACCGTCAGCTCTTCGACCGCACGGCCGACAGCCACATTGAGATCTTTTAGCCTGCGAGGCACGCGCATCGCCCAGCTCTTATCCCGGAAGTGACGTTTGATCTCGCCGACGATCGTCGGAACCGCGAAGGAACTGAACTCGACGCCCCGTTCCGGGTCGAAACGATCGATCGCCTTTATGAGCCCGATGATTCCGACTTGGATGAGGTCTTCGAGACTTTCGGCGCGGCTCGCGAATCGCGATGCGAGCTGTCGCACCATCGCGAGGTGCGCGAAGACGAGCTCGTCGCGGAGCGAGCATTCCCGCGACGCCGCGAAGAGAGAGAACAGCTCACGCCGGCGAGCGACGTCGATCGGCGCATTCGTCTGCGGCGCGGCAGGTTGCATTCCGTATGTCCGTTGCATAACAGCCACTAGGGAAAGTCACCTCCTGGTGGTCCGCCGGTGCCGGACCTTCGTGCCGGATATCTCACTCCTGATACCCTGCGTCCGCCTCGCGGAAACTGCAAATTCCGCAGGGGCGGACGCGCACGGTCCGTCAAGCGAGCCGCTCCATATGCGATCGCGTTTATGCGACCGCGCGTCCTCCGCTCAACGCGCGGATAACCCAGAGCAGTACGACGCCGCCGATGAACGCGACGAGTATGCTCCATAGGTTGAGACCGGTCGCGCCGATATGGCCGAACAGATTGAAAAGCCACCCGCCGATGATCGCGCCGACGACACCTACGATGAGGTCGCCGATGATGCCGCCCGGGCCTTCACCCGGCACGACGGCCTTCGCGAGAAAGCCGGCGATGATACCGACGATGATCCATGAGAGTATGTCCACGGGTCACCTCCTAGAGAATGGTCGACCTCGATCGTCGACCGGAAAGTCCTCCACACTTTTCCCTATTCGGCTGCAGGCTATTCCATCGCCGTTTCGGCGGCGCGCTCGGGGGTACGATGCGTGCGACGGCATCGCCGTCGAAACCGATGAACACGACCGGAGGACTCGACCTATGAGAGAGGATCTCGAGAAGCAACAGCCGGACGAGATCGATCCGGAGCAGCCCGACGACGATGCCGACGACGAAGAGACCGGCAGCGGAGACGTTACGACCCCGACCGACCCCGACGACGAGACGGCACCCTGACGCCGCCCATTTGCCGGTGGAAATGCATCGGGGCCGGAAGATCCGGCCCCGAAATTCGTATTTTGGTCGGCAACCTTTCGGCAGCGGCGCCTCAGCCGGCGCTGCCGGCGAGGAACTTGTCTCGTAAGGTCGCCTTCGCGGACGCGACGTCCTCGTGCATGCCGAAGACCTTGACGAGGCCGGTCACGTCGAAGATCCGGCGGATCTGCGGATCCTTGCAAACGATGGCGATCGAACCGCCGCTGTCGCGCGCGGCCTTCAATGCGGCGACGAGAGCACCAAGACCGGTCGAATCGATATACGAAACCTTGGCGAAGTCGACGACGAGAAGGTTCTGCCCGTCACGGATCGCCGAAACGAGCGCGCTCTTGACTTCCGGGGATGCGAACACGTCGATCTCGCCGATGAGCCGTACTTCGCTGATGCCGCTATCGTCAGTGCTGGGTACCATCGTGACACAGGTATCCACGCCGGACCTTTCTGTGGGTGCGGTTGATATGACGCTCGTACCCCTCGACCGCCCGGGCTAAACCGCAGGGCGGGTAAACAGCGGATGTGGAAATGGCGTTCCCCGTGAAGTGGAATCTCGCGAACATCCACACCCTCCCGCCGCGGCGACGGTGGGCCGTTTTGACGGCCGCCGCGCTCGCCGGCATCGCTTTGCTCGCGATCGACCGTTATGTCTCGGCCATCCAGCTGCGGCCCGTCGTCTTCGTGCTCCTCGTGCTCGCGTCGGCGTTCGGCGGGCTCTGGTTCGGCATCGGCTACGCCGTGCTCGCTGCAGCGTCTTTCACGTTCGTCGAGTGGCTTGCCGACGGCAAGACGATCGACGCCGCCCTTTTCGTCAACGCCGCGATCGCTGCAGTCTCGTCATCCTTCATCCCGCTGATCGTCTGGTACGTCGCGCAGCGCGCGAGAGACATGGCAGATCTCGAAGCCCGGCTACGCCAAGCCGAGCTCGATCGCCAGCAGCTCGTCGAAAGCGAAGCGGTTCGCACTGCGCTCCTCCGCACGGAAGCCAGCTATCGCGCCGTCGGCGAGTCGATCCCGTTCGGGATCTGGCAGACCGACGCGGCGGGCCGGCTGCAATACGTCAGCGATAGCTTCCTCGAGCTCACCGGCATGACGCTCGAGCAGCTCGCTGACGACAACGGTTGGCTCGCTCGTGTGCCTCCCGCGGATGCCAAACACTTTCTGCAGCGCTGGAGTGAGCGTGATTCAGCCGGCGACGTCTGGGAAGGCGAGTACCGCCTTCACGGCGTCGATGGCCGCCTATACACGATTCTTTCTCGCGGCGTCCGGATCAAAGACGAGAGAGGTATCACGACCGGCTGGTCCGGGATGAGCCTCGACATCACCGATCGCAAGCGCGCCACGGACGCCGTCGCGCTCTTGGAGGATGTCGGCCGGCAACTGACGCTGTCACTCGACCCGAACACGATTCTGGACCGTGTCGCGACGGTCTGCACCGCCCGTTTCGCCGATTGGGTCGCCATCGACATCGTCCAGGAAGACGGCTCGCTCCGCAGCGCAGTCGTGAAGCACGCAAGTCCGAAGAAGCTGGAATCGGTCGTCGAGCTGCGCGCGTATCCGCGCAACACCGATGAGAAGCGCGGCCCGAATGCCGTCGCGCGCACCGGCAAATC
>DASQJC010000298.1:0-2143 GCA_035631255.1 Candidatus Eremiobacteraceae bacterium
CTCGCTGTTCATGGCCATGTGCACGTCCGGGGCGTCGGACCTGCATCTGTGTTGCGGCATGCCGCCGCTGGTGCGCAAGGACGGGTCGATCCAGGCGCTCGACCCGAATGCGCCGGCGCTCACGCCCGAATCGATGCTTTCGCTGCTCGAGCCGATCATGCCGGACAAGAACAAGAAAGAGTTCGAGGAGCGGCACGACACCGACTTCGCGTACGAGATCCCTGGGCTTGCACGCTTCCGCGCGAACGTCTTCCTGGATCGCAAGGGCATGGGCGCGGTGTTCCGCGTCATCCCGTCGCAGATTCTGACGGCGGAGAAGCTCGGTCTCTCGCAGGCGATTCTCAATCTCTGCAAGTTGAACAAGGGACTCGTGCTCGTCACCGGTCCGACCGGCTCCGGCAAGTCGACGACGCTGTGCGCGATGGTGGACTACATCAACCGCACGCGCGACGACCATCTGATCACGATCGAAGATCCCATCGAGTTCGTGCACGAGAACCAGAAGTGCCTCATAAATCAGAGGGAAGTGCACAACCACACCGAGTCGTTCAAGAACGCGCTCCGCGCCGCCTTGCGCGAGGATCCCGATATCGTCCTCGTCGGCGAGATGCGCGACCTCGAGACCGTGGCGATCGCGATCGAGACGGCGGAAACCGGTCACCTCGTGTTCGGCACGCTGCACACGACGACGGCGGCGTCGACGGTGGATCGCATCATCGACCAGTTCCCGACCGACCGGCAGTCGCAGATCCGCGTGATGCTTTCCGAGTCGTTGAAGGGCGTCATCGCGCAGAACCTGTGCAAGAAGATCGGAGGCGGCCGCGCGGCCGCGCTCGAAGTGCTGATCGTCACGTCCGCCGTCGGTAACCTCATCCGCGAAGCGAAGACGTTTCAAATCCCCTCGCTGATGCAGGTGGGGAAGGCGATCGGCATGGTCACGCTGAACGACGCGCTGTTCGATCTCGTGCAAAAGAAACTGGTCGCCCCCGAGGAGGCCTACTCGAAAGCCGTTGACAAGACGG
Source organism: Candidatus Eremiobacteraceae bacterium (assembly GCA_035631255.1). Taxonomy (GTDB): domain Bacteria; phylum Vulcanimicrobiota; class Vulcanimicrobiia; order Eremiobacterales; family Eremiobacteraceae; genus JANWLL01. The sequence goes on from DASQJC010000298.1 coordinate 1,023, forward strand.
GATTTGAGACGCTTTTGAAGCGCGCGAACATCGCGCTCAAGGCGGCCCCGCAGCCAGCCGCGGCGGCCGCCGTGTAAGTTGCACGCCCGAAAGGGCTCGTGCTATATTCGTCAGGTTCTCTTGAGGCTAGGACACCCTATCTAGCTTCACTGCTTGGGAAATAACTCCCCGGCTCTTCGAAGAACATTTTTCGAAACTAGGGTTTTTAGGGTTTTCCGGCGCCAAGCCGCCGTCGAGAGACGGAGCTTCCAGGCCGGAAACGAACGCATGGCGCGCCATGATGCGCGTCGATTGTCATTTATGCCGACTATCAGTCAGCTGGTCCGACAGGGACGCAAGAAGATCGTCAGCAAGACCAAGAGCCCCGCGCTGCAGGACAGCCCGCAGAAGCGCGGCGTGTGCGTGCGCGTGTTCACGCAGACGCCGAAGAAGCCCAACTCGGCGCTCCGCAAGGTGGCGCGGGTTCGCCTCACCAACGGGATCGAGGTCACGACCTACATTCCGGGCGTCGGCCACAACCTGCAGGAGCACTCGCTCGTGCTGATTCGCGGCGGCCGCGTCAAGGACCTGCCGGGCGTCCGCTATCACGTCGTGCGCGGAACGCTCGATGCGGTCGGCGTTCAGGGTCGCATGCAAGGTCGATCGAAATACGGCGCCAAGCGCCCGAAGAAGGCTTAACCCATGCCGCGTAGACGAGAAATCCCGAAGCGCGATATCCCGGCGGATCCGATCTATCAGAGCCCGCTCGTGTCGAAGTTCATCAACTGCGTGATGAGCGACGGCAAGCGGTCGACCGCCGAGCGGATCATCTACAAGAGCTTCGACATCATCAAGGACAAGACCGGCGACGACCCGGTCAAGGTGTTCAAGAAGGCGATCGACAACGTCAAGCCGAGCCTGGAAGTGAAGTCGCGCCGCGTCGGCGGCAGCAACTACCAGGTGCCGGTCGAAGTGAATCCCAATCGTCGTCTCTCTCTCAGCATCCGCTGGCTGGTCGGCTACGCGCGTCAGCGCGGCGACGGCAAGACGATGCAGGAGAAGTTGGCGAATGAGTTCATGGATGCGGCGAATCTTCGCGGCGGCGCCGTGAAGAAGCGCGAGGACACGCATCGCATGGCGGA
>DASQJC010000299.1:0-9351 GCA_035631255.1 Candidatus Eremiobacteraceae bacterium
TCGGTCGCTCGCCGCAGTCGAAGATTTCTACGACAAGCTCATGCCGGCGCTCGGATTGCCGGAAAAAGACTGTCACGTCGTCGACGCCGCCGGCGATTGGAGCAGAGCCGAGCCTGGCGAGAAGTACAACACCGTCGAGTATCACGAAAAGCCGTCGGACGGCCGACCTGCGCACTTCATCGGCTTCATCGAGGACCCGTCGATGGAGCCGGTTTTGACCCGGATCGCGTTTCGCGTCGCTTCGGTCGCGGAACTCGATCGTTGGATCGCGATTCTTAAGGACCTTGGCGCCCGCAATATCGAGCCGTCTTCGTCGTACGAAGATTGGGCTGCGGTGTTCTTCGAAGATCCGGCCGGCACGAAGCTCGAGATCGTCGCGCGCGAGTCATAACGCGGCGACGCGCGCCCTCGACTAAGGAAAACGCCCACTCCATCGTGGAGCGGGCGTTTCTCTATCGATGCTTCGCGTTACGATCGGGCTTCTACCAGACGAGTCTGTGCGATGTCATTCGTTCTCGCCGCTGCTCGCATATGCGAGAAGACGAGGGCGTGACCGATCAAGTACGTCGGCACGAGAACGAGAGGTATCAGCGCCCACGGCAGCGTCGTCATCGCCGATGCTCCGACTCCCGCGTGAATGACCTGCAGTGGCGACCCATTCGCCGACAGTATACCAAGCGTGACCGCCACGACAAGATCGAGAGCGCCGAAGACATTCCATTCCAGGACGCGCACGTCAGCCGGGTTGCTCGCTGCGATGCGAGCGACCGGCAGGGCGAAGATCCCCGTGATTATGTCGCCGATGCCGGCGACGTAGGGAAACGGCCCGCTCATGACACCGGCGATGCCCGCGAACAGCATGAAGACACCGAGCACGCGCGCCACGTTGAGGCCGATGATGAGCGGCGTTGGAATAGCCATCACGGCCGAGCGCGCGGCGGACGACGTCGATGCGAGTCCAGCCGCGATCAGCGGCAGCGCGAACATGATCGGTAGGAGGAACGGTGAACGACCGACCGCACCGGAGCCGGCGAGCGCCACGACGATCGAGAGCCAGGCGCCGACGCCGGCCCCGATCGCGATGCGCGAGCTGAGACGGATCGGTAACAGGGCGAGTACAGTCGCGAACAGCGCTCCGGCTGTAGCCCCGAGTGTCAACGTGCGGAGAGTGTCGAGCATGACCTTCTTCCTTTCTGACAGTTACTTGCGTGACAAAAGTGACTATAGCATATTGACTTGCGTCATGCAAGTACCTATACTGGAAGCATGCGACACGCTAGCTTGGCCGCTCAGCCTTGCCCTATCGCCCGGACGCTCGACCTCGTGGGCGAGTGGTGGACGCTGCTCGTCGTCCGCGACGCCCTTCTCGGTGCTCGCCGGTTCGAGGATTTCAAAGGGACCGGCATCGCCGACAACATCCTAGCCGCCCGGCTGAAGAAACTCACCGAAGCTGGCATCCTCAAACGACGGCGCTATCAGACGCAGCCGGATCGTTACGAGTATCTGCTGACCGAAAAGGGCGGCGACCTCGCGCCGGTCGTGCTAGCGCTGCGCACGTGGGGCAAGCGATTCACCAAAGGACCAGACAAGAGCCGTATCGTCCACACGTCATGCGGCGGCAACGTCGAGGTCGGCTTTCACTGCGTGACGTGCGACCGGGAAATTGACGGGGATGAGATAGTTCCTGCTCGCGTGAAGGAGCTCGCTGCGGTCTAAGGACTGGGAAAGTAGACGATGTATAAGCCCACTCTGCGCGTCGCAAACCGGCGCGGTCCAGCAGTGCTCCGATTCTCGACACGGCTCGTCGGACGCGCAAACGCCACGAAAGCCGGCTCTTCGATCGTGGCTCCGATCCCGAGTGCGATCGACAGGAAGCTCGGCACCATGAGCCTGCTCGAAGGCACCGTGAACGGTCATCCCTTCCGAGCGGCACTTGAATCGAACTCGTCAAACGGCCGGTCGCTGCGCGTGAATCAGGCGATGCGCAAGGGCGCAGGTGCTAAGCCCGGCGACACCGTGAAGATCGCCGTTCTCGGACCTGAACCGGCGCCGATCGCCCCCGCAGATCTCAAGAAGGCGTTTTCCGCTTCCCCTGAAGCGATGGCGATGTGGAAAGACATCGACACCGATGGGCGTCGCGTCTGGATCCGGTGGATCGAATCCGCTAAGACGACCGAGACGCGTGCCCGACGCGTCGAGCGGGCCGTCGATCAACTTTCCGACGGCAAACGGCGTCCGTGTTGCGTCGACGTCTATGAATTCATGCTGAGTCGGATTCGAGAATAGTTTTTCTGCTGCACGTTTCATAGCATTCGGCCGCGTTATGAAGCCCAGTCCACAGGCCTGGGTCCCGGGATGCGCGATCAGGCGTTTCTCCGATACCATTGTCACATGATGAAGCGAAATAATCATCTTAGTCGATTCTCGATGTTCATCGTCTTGGGCGCCTTTTTGACGATGGTCGACGCGTGCGCGCCGCAGCACGAGTCGACGCCACGAAACACAGCGAGTCATACGACAGAGCCGAGCGTGAGCGGCTCGATCGAAGTCGGACGGAACGTCGACGTCAGCGCATCGCACGCGACCGTTAACCACGCAGAAACCGAGATCGGCGCCAACCCGAATGACGCAAAACATCTCGTGGCATGCGTCATCTACATGCCCGAGACCGCGTCCGAACAGCAACACGAAGCGACCGGCACGACAATTGCATATGCGAGCTCCGATGGTGGGGCGACGTGGCATGAGGTCGTGCGGCCAAACCCACCCGGCTGGGACCCCGATTGCAGGTACGATGCGAACGGAACTGCTTTCTTCATCGGTATGCGCAGCTTCAAAGACGATGCACCGCACCAGAACTCGCTGCTGGTCTACAGGTCTCAAGACGGTGACCACTGGTCGCTGACGCGCGTTCGCAACACAGTCGATAGGCCGTTCTTGGGAACGTCGCTTAGTGCGCACGTGCCGGTCTACGTAGCGGTCTTGGGTGAGTCGGGGTCCGGACGCACGCCCGATGAGTACTACAAGAGCGTGAAAGACTTCATCCAAGTCGTCCGTTCTGACGACGGCGGCCGCACGTTCTCCCAAGTCGGCACCGTACCTCCGACGTCGATCATGCCATATCACTCACATCCGATCGTGCTGTCGGATGGTACTCTCGTCCTGATGGGCACACAGGATCTCCCGTCGACGCCTGGTCCGCCGAGCTCGCCCGTCGGCGATAAGTCTCGTGACCGTTTCATGACCAAGCCCACCAATCGCTTGCTCGACGTGATCTCCACAGACGGAGGCCATACGTTCAGCAAACCGGTCAAGATCAGCGACATGTATGGCGGCAACAGCGACATGCCGGCCGTCGATCCGGGTAGTCGCTACTTCAAAGATCGGATCTACGTAGCATGGGCGGACGCTCGAAGCGGGCATCAACAGATCATGCTCGCATACTCGAAAGATGCGGGGAAGAATTGGTCTAGCCCGCGCATCGTGAGCGACGAGCGCGAGGCGATGGACTTGAACGATGGGCCCGATCAAGACGGTGCCGAAGTCGCAGTGAACAGCGCTGGAGTCGTCGGAGTGTCATGGTCCGATCGAGCGGACATCGCGCCAGGCGAACCTGGCTACTATGAGCGGTTCAGTGCATCGCTCGACGGCGGTGACACCTGGCTTCCGAGCGTTCGCGTAGCGGAGAAGCCGTACGACGACAATGGCTGGTCGGCGCTATCCACGTTCACTACGTCGCCTTCGTCCGACGGTGTCGCCTCCATCAGCGTCTGGGACGGCAGTTGGTCCGGACATACGCAGGGGATCACGGCCGACGGCGCCGGCGTCTTCCATCCGATCTGGGTCGAGAACCCCACTGGCGTTTTGCAGGCCATGACCGCCGCAGTCACGGTCAAGGGCGCGGTGACCCGCAATGGTTCTGGAGTTGCGGATGACTTGAGACTTGTGATCAACGCTATCGCATTTCAGTTCGAGAATGCGACATTTGACAAGTCGACGCACACTTTGACGCTCATTGCTCGGCTCAAGAACACGTCGCACCGCGTCATCGAAGGTCCGCTCGTCGTCAAAGTACTGAAGATCAGTTCGCGCCTCGGCGTTCCATCGATTATTGGTGCCGACAACGGACTCGCGACAAGCGGAGCGACGCTCGATTTCGGTGGTTCGAACGATCGGCTCGCGCCGTCGACCGCTACGCCTTCTCGCCGAATCACTCTCAAGGTCGACGACTTGCGGCCTGTCAAACGCGACGGTTATCGGGTACCGAGCGATATGGTCGACCTGAGCGTGACGATCTACGCGAAGTAGCCCGGCTTCGGCGCGGACCACATCCTTATCGTCTAATGCAGCTCGATATTTGTCTTTTTCCGAGAAGCGAACAACACGTAAGTCACCGCTCCATAGCGGTCCGTACCGGTTGCCCACGCCGGCGCATTCGGATCGGGGGCTTTCTCCAAAGCCCTAAGATCCAAAGCGCGTCTGGCCGATCGTCCGTCGATCATCGCCGATCGCGCGGCGATGCCATGCACCTTCAGTAAGAACGCCCTCAAGGCAGGGGTATAACTGCCCGTCGGCGTCTCCGCGACGAAGTTTTCGCCGCCTCCCGACCACGTCGATGTCAGCTGCTGCGAGTAGTTGTCGCCGTGTTCGTACGCATACGTCTCGCCGTCGTCGTCGTAGTACGTGAACGATCCATCTGCGCCTGGCCAAACGTCGAGATAGACACGAGTGATCGGATGCTCGCCGACGTATTGTTCGACATCTTGCGTCGGTACGATCGCGCCGGCGCGGATGAACAGCGGTATGTCCGACCACGTGTCCGGGTTCACCCGGTACGAAATAGTGCTGCTGCCGGCGTAACGAGTTCCGCGGAAATAATCGTACCACGTTCCCGGAGGCAAATAGATGCTGCGATGCGCCTGTCCTTCACCGAATATAGGCGCCGCAAGCATCTCATCGCCGAACATCCATTCGTCCGTCTTCGCGGCGGCCATCGCATACTTTCCGTCCGTCACATTGGGATCGTTTGGAAACTCCCAAAACAACGGCTGCACCAGTCCCACTCCGGTCTCGTGGGCTTCCCACTCGTAGGCATATATATAAGGAAGGAACTCGTAGCGAAGGTCGATCGCCGACTTGGCGACAGCCTCCGCACGCGACCCATAGACCCATGGCTGGCGCTTTTCGCCATACGTGCCATGGACGCGCATGACCGGGACAAATGCAGCGAACTGTATCCACCGCGCGTAATTCTCGTCGCTCGGATGACCGTTGAAACCGCCGGAGTCCATTCCCCAATGCGATTCGCCAAGATCGATCTCACCGAGCATGCGCGTCGCCTGCTCGCGCATCGAATCGAAACCAGTCTCGATGTCGCCTGACCATTGCGCGTACGCGTAACGTTGCGCTCCGAGATAGAAGTTGCGGTTGATCGACCACACCCGCTGCGTCGACGACATCGACCGGACACCATCGTACATCGCTCGCTCGAAGTTGAGGTTTTGGAAATTCGGAGTCGTGGCTTCGTTCGACATGTCCGCTTCGTCGTTCCAGAACCCGACGATGCCCGTTTCATAGGCGGGGATCATGTGCTGCCAATACCACTCGCGCGTCATCGCTTTCGAAAAATCGAGGTTGACTGGATCGCCGGGCAACAGTAAGTCGTGGTCGACGGCGTACGTCTCTTCGACGCTCGGCGTACCCGAATAGGAATGACCTGGCCCATGACGGACGACGCGCGGTTTGAAGATGCCGCCGAGTTTGATCCCCATCGCTGCCATTTGCCGGGCGAATTCGCCCGAGGCACCGTCGGGGAATTCATCAGGGTGTTCGTTCCCAGGACCGTACGTGCTGTTCCAGCGCCACTCGCCGTAGTCGCCCTCGCCCCAGGCCTTCCAATCGTAGTCTAGGATGAAGGAATCGATGGGGATCTGCTTCGCGCGATAGGTCTTGATGATCTGCGTGACTTCCTTTTCACTCGACTGCCACTGCGTGTTGAGAAAGCCCATCGACCACTTAGGCATCATCGGCGCATGACCGGAGATGTCCGCCACGGCATGCATGATCGCGTGCGGGTCGCCGACGATCACGAAGTACTCGACATCGGGCCGTGAGTCGCCGGTGAATTCCTCGGAATCGTTTCCTGCTTCAAACCGACCGCCGTCCGAATCGATGAGAACACCGTCGCGCGTCGTATAACGCAGAGGCGCTCCCCCATTGCCTTGCATGCCGGCGGTGACAGTCGCATCGCGATCGCGCCACAAACCCTCGCGTACGTCGAATTCATTCCCTTGGATCCATTCAGGAGTCGTCGAGTTGCCGATGCCATAGTGGTGGGCGGTTTCGTCGCTTAATACGTCGAGATAACGTATCTTGCCGTCGATCGCCCCTGCCGACGCCGGCTCGGTGATGACCTCGGTGCCGCTTCGGTCGTAGACGCTCCACCGGATCGGCGACTTCGATACTTTCACGGTCATAGCGCTCGTCGTGATCGTCATCGGATCGGAGTTCGAATCGATCGTCGCTTGACCGCCCGGCCACTTCGCCTGCGGGTCGATGACGAGTGTCCGCGGCGTCGTCACCCCGTTCGGTTCGAAATGTACGCGCATGACGTTGGGCTCGATCATCTGCAGCTCGAGGACGTTACGCCCGCTTGTCAATCGGAGCGTGTCGCTATCGTCGGCACGTGCACAAGTGCCGGACAAAAGGATCAGGGCGACGACCAGGCCGGCTCGGGATGTTGTAGGGAGCGACTGAGTTTTGGTCATCGTGCTCCTTTTGATCACGGCGTTCTGTGCACGGGCGGCAACACGACCGACAAAAGCGTCGTCGCGTCTATTGCTGCATCGCGACCGGCTGCACCAGCCTTGAGGTCGACCGGCACTATTGCGCCGTCGGATTCGTCGACAGCGAGCAGCGTACGCCCGTCCGGGGTCAATGCGATGTCTGATGGTGCGCCATCGAGTGATATGTTTGACAATCGCCTCCCCGTGGTGAGATCGATCTGCGTCAGCATATGTGCGGCGAGGGCTGCCACGTAGGCCGTACGACCGTCGGGCGAAAGCGCTAAAGCAAATGGTGTTGCGCCGGCCGGAAACGATTCGACCATTCGACCAGCAATTGTGTCGATGACGCGGAGGCTGCCGTCGTAGTCGATGACATAGAGGCGATCGCCCTTGGGACTGAGCGCGAGCATCGACGGCAGCGGTCCCGCCTCGATCGGCTGCAATAGGGTTGGAACAGTGACGCCGGGTGAACCCGGGGTCACAGGCTGCACGAGGCCGGTGTCTCGAAGCGACACATAAAGCCGCGAACCGTCCGCCGTTATCGCTATATCGCGTGGCTTGCCGCCGACCGCGATCGGCGCACCTGCACGCAACGTCCGGCTGTCTATCGCTTGGATCGTTTTGTCGGCGTAGTTGGCGACCCAAATCGTCCGATCGTCTGGCGATACCGCGATGCCGCGGGGCTGATGTCCGACGCCGATATTCGCGATGATGCGCTGTGACCGCGTATCGAGCACTGCTATCGACTTGCCGAAACGCTCCGCGATATACAATCGTGCGCCATCTTGACTGAATGCGCAATCGCCCGGGCTGTCGCCGGCGGGTATCGGCTTTCCGCTGATAAGCGTTTTGGGATCGAGGGGCGTGATGGTGCCGCCTTCGTCGCTGACGTACGCAAGCGCGCTAGGCTCACCCACCATGAGATGAACGTCGAGCTCGGCGAGTGGTATCCGATCGGGTCTGGCCGTAACCGCGAACGATGCCCGATAATATCCGGGCACACACCGGCGGAAACCCCGACAGTCACAGCGACGTGCGATATAGCGCCCGCGGCGATGCTGGTTGTGCCGCTCGCCGGCGTGAGCGTCACGCCATCGGCGGCCGCTGCACGCCAATCGACGATCACCGGCGCACGACCGTCCCTATTCGAGACGTCGAAGGTGAGCGTCTTCGCAGAGTCGACGCCAACCGCGACGTATCGGTCGGAGATCGTGAGCGTCGCTGTCGTTGAAGGCGGAAATTTCACCGGCGAGAACACAAACGAAGGAGGCGCATCGTCAGGCGCGCTTCCCCATGACTTGTCAGGCGCAGCTGCCAGATCGAACTGCAACTGCATCGACCCGCGCTGCGGCAGGGCGAACCACGGCTTATCGGATGCCTCACCGTTGACGCGCAACGCCTGCACGTACGGCACGTTCGTAGCGGCGGCGGGAGCATCTATCTCGACCGTCGGCCCACCCGGCGCGCGTATCACGGAATGTGGGAACATTGGGCTTCCTACGGCGAGGATGCGCACGGGCGGATCTTGAGGATACACACCCAACGCGCACCAGACGTACCAGGCGCTCATCTCGCCAAGGTCGTCGTTGCCTGGGAGCCCATTTGGTGAGTCACCGTAGAGCTGGGTGATCGCTTGACGGATGATCGCCTGCGTGCGCCACGGTGCGCCGGCGAAAAGATACGCGAAGGGCGTGTCGAGACTCGGTTCGTTGCCGAGCCATGCGAGCGGCTTCGCACCGCTCCATCCGCCGTTGAGATCGGCGAACAGCGCGTCTAGCTTGCCGATAGCCGCGTCCCGCCCGCCGACGCCATCGATCACGTCGGCCAGGTCCTGCGGCACCATCCACGTGTATTGCGCCGAGTTGCCTTCTTGAAATCCCGGCTGCTCGATCGCCCAACTTGACGACTCGACGAATGCACCGGACGCATCGCGCATTTGTATCGAATCCGACGCTACGTCCATGAGATTCGCCCAGTTCGAAGACCGGCGCAAAAACGTCGCTGAGCCCGCGGCATCGCCGAGGCTTCTCGCGAGACGCGAGATCGCGAAGTCGTCGAACGAATACTCGAGCGTCTCGGAGGCGCTGTGAACGCGCGCCGAGTCGACGTAGCCATAACGGTCGTATTGTGCGCCGTGCTCGCGCTCGGCATACCACCCCAGCGTCGGTGCGTCGTGGCCAGTCGCCGACCCGTGGATCATCGCAGCGAGCGCGCCCTTCGCGTCAAACGCTCGCGCGCCGAACGAGTATGCGCCTGCGATCACCGGGTCCGGAGAGTCGCCGCCCATGACTGCCGTCGGCGAGTTCACGACCGCCCACCGCGGCAAGGCACCTTCCTGCGCTGCGGCATCGACGAGTGACTGCGCGATGTCCGAAGTCTCGTGCGGCGCGATGAGCGCGATGAGCGGGATCTGCGAGCGATAGATGTCCCAATCAGATATGTTGCTGTATTCGTCATGGCCGGGTGGGGCCCGATGGATGGCGCCGTCGTAACCGATATAACTTCCGTCCGCATCGCTGACGACGTTCGGATGGAGCAGCGCGTGGTAGAGCGCCGTGTAGAAGAT
>DASQJC010000300.1:0-2119 GCA_035631255.1 Candidatus Eremiobacteraceae bacterium
GTCTCGTGCATTGGAAAGGACGCTAGCGGCGTCATTTGGAGAACCCATGAAACGTCTCGCACAGCTGCTTGCCGTATTGCTTACGCTGATCATGCCTGTCGTGACTAATGCGCAGGGCGGCGCACCACTGGAGTTCAACTACGGCTATACGACCGCCGATCACGTCAATCTGTACGTCGCGCAGGATCTCGGGCTGTTCGAGAAGGCGGGCCTCAAGCCCAAGTTCTTCACGTTCCCGTCGGGTGCGCCACTGCTCGCCGCGATCAAGAGCGAAAGCGTAGACGTCGTCACCGCGGGCCTCGGCTTCGCATTCGCGCTCGGGCAGAAGATTCCGATTACGATGCTTTACTGGAACTCGAACGACTCGACCGGCGAAGGGCTCGTCGTCGATTCGAAGAGCGGCATTGCTTCCTGGCGCGACCTCGGCAAGGCTAAGAAGATCGGCGCCGCGTCCGGAACGTGCGCACAGGTGGCTCTGTACCTGATCGGAGAGAAACTCGGCATCGGCTATTCGAAGTTCGACGTGGTCAACATCCCGGCGCCGTTGTTCCGCAATTCCTTCCTGAGCTCCTCGATCGATGCCGGCATCGCGTGGTCGCCGTACTCGGTGATGCTCGACACGGAGGGGTTCAAGGTCGTGAGCTGGGACTCCGAATACACGCCGCCCGGCGGCCTGTGCCCGCGCACGACCGCGGCGAGGCCCGCGTTCCTCAAGGCGCATCCCGAGATCGGAGTGCGGTTGTTGCAAGTCGACGCGATGGCGTCCGAAGCCGTCGCGAAGAATCCGCAGGTGGCGATCGACGCTATCGCAAAACGTCTGCAGCTTACTCCGGCAGTTGCCAAGGCCACGATCGACCGCGTCTACATGCAGCGGCCGACATACGCGCAGATGCTCGATCCGGCCTCGCCGTATTCGATGACGACTAAAGACGGCGGTCTTGCGGCGAAATACGTGCTCGCGACCAAGATTCTTTTCGAGACGAAGAGCATTCCGGAGCCTGTGCCGGCGTCAGTCATCCAGGACGCCATCGATCCGACCTACCTCAAACAGTTTCTCGCATCAAAGCCTGCGAAGTGATTTTTCTCCACGAACCCCCGAGGCAAGCATGACCAAAACCTACACCAAGCGGCTTGGCATCCTACGCAAGAAGCCAGGCATGACCGACCAGCAGTTCCGCGAACACTGGCTCAACGTGCATGCGAAGCTCTGCGTGAAGCTCCCGAAGATGCGCCGCTACTCCGTCAATTTCGTCGACCGCGAGCGCTTTCCGAAGTTCGGCTACGACGGTTTCTCCGAGCTGTGGTTCGACTCGGAGGCGGACCTCGTCGCGGCACTGCAGAGCCCGGAAGGCAAGACGCTGCTCGCTGACCTGCCGAACCTCACCGACCCCAACGACATGAACCCGATCATCGCGGTCGAGTACCGGATGCTCGGGGACTAGCGCACATTTGCGCGTTTACTCTCAGAGGCTGCAAAAATGGCACAGCTACAAGGCAAGGTCGCGATTGTCACTGGCGCCGCCGGCGGGTTCGGCGAAGGCATAGCACGACTCTTCGTCCGGGAGGGGGCGCGCGTACTGGTCGCCGATCTGGATGGCGCCAAGGCGCAAAAGGTCGCTGCGGAGCTGGGTTCGAATGCCAAAGCGCAACAATGCGACGTAAGCAAGGGCGCTGACGTCCGCGCGACGGTCAATGCATGCATCGACGCGTTTGGTCCGCCGGACATCGTCGTCAACAACGCCGGCACGACGCATCGCAATCAGCCGATGCTTCAGGTCGACGAGGTAACGTTCGACCGCGTGTTCGCGGTCAACGTCAAGTCGATCTACCACATGGCGCAGGCCGTGGTTCCGATGATGTGCGAGCGCAAGAGCGGCGTGATCATCAACATCGGCTCGACCGCCGGCATTCGACCGCGTCCGGGTCTCACCTGGTACAACGCTTCGAAAGCCGCAGTGAACCTGATGTCCAAGTCAATGGCGGCCGAGCTCGGCCCGTTCAACATCCGCGTGAATGCGATCTGCCCGGTCATGAGTGCGACGGGGATGATCGAACTGTTCCTGGGGGCGCCCGACACGCCGGAGAACCGCGCGAAGATCACCGCCGGCATCCCGCTCGG
>DASQJC010000301.1:0-16414 GCA_035631255.1 Candidatus Eremiobacteraceae bacterium
CCGTCAACTCGGCGACGCAGACGAAGGTCGCGACGCTCGGCGGCAGCGGCGCGCTCGACCAGGCATACGGCGCGATCGCCTCGCAGCCGGGTGTCGTCGTACCGCCCGGTCAGGTGGGTTGGATGCAGAACATCCATATCCGCGGCGGCGACTTCGACCAGGTCGGCTACGAGTTCGACGGCGTTCCGACGCTGCGCTCGTACGACGACTACGCGTCGACATCGCTGTCGTCGCTCGGTCAGCAAGAGCTCCAGGTCTACACCGGAGGCGCGCCCGCGAATTCCGAGTCGCAAGGCCTCGCCGGCTACGTCAACCAGGTCATCAAGAGCGGCACGTATCCGGGCTTTGCGGACATGACGCTCGGTATCGGCGCACCGACGATGTACAACAAGCTCGACTTCGAAGCGGGCGGCGCGACGGCGAACCGTAGTTTCTCGTACTACGTCGCTTTCGGCAACACGTCGCAGGACTTCCGCTACTTCGACCAGTTCAACGGCGCTTCGCTGACGAGCATGTGGGGATCGCCGTTCGCGACGTTACCCTGTCCGGTCAACCGCGGCACGTCGCAAAGCGGGGGCGGAAATCCGAACCTTGCATCGTGCTATGCAGCCGGCGACATCGGCCCCGGCGGATACGTCCTCGGACCGGCCATCGATAACGGCGAAGCGGCGCAGATCTTCGATCATGAGTCGATCGCGAACGTGCACTTCGCCATTCCGCACAAGAGCGACAGCGGCAAAGACGACGTCCAGCTGCTGTACGACAACACGTACCTCCATACGCTCGACTATAGCTCCGCTTCCGATTGGAATGTGCCCGGTAACGCGTTCCTCTCGGGTCTCAACGGCGGAGGCGCCTTCGGGTATCTGAGCGGTCCGGTCTTCGGTTGGCAGTACCTCGGCCAAGTCGGCCAATCGCTGCCGTCGACGCTGACGCTCAACCAGCTCCAGCAGATGGTCAACCCGGTCTACTTCGCTTATAACCCCGACAGCCAAAAGAACCTGACGGGCACCGGGGGCATCTTCGCGCCGATCCCGACCGATCTGCGCGACGGTTCGGCGAACCCGAACTCGATCATCAAGCTGCAATACCAGCGCAACATCTCAAGCGACTCGTACATCCGCGTCTACGGCTTCCAGAATTGGTCCTCGTGGCCGCAGACGTGTCCGAACACGGGCTACACGAACTTCGTCGGCTACTGCCCGCTCAATTACTTCGTCTCGACGTACACGAGCGGCGTCAGCACGCAATACGCGAACCAGATCAACGACAAGAACCTCCTCAACCTCGAGGTTTCGGACTTCTGGGCGACCGACTATCGCGCGAACGACGACACGATGATCAATGAGCTCGAAGGCCTGAACCACAACACCGGCCTCGACTCGTTCCTCTATCTCGTCAACTCGAAGAACCCGACGAATGGCGTCTGCTACACGTCGGCGGGCGTCGCGGTGAGCTGCTACAGCGGTAACGCGGCGACGGTCGGCCTGTGCCAGGCGGGAACCGGCGGCAACGGCGTGCCCGAGCTCGGCGGAGGTTGCCTCGGCGGCCCTGTTGGAGCGATGCCGAGCGTGCCTGGGAGCTGCGGTGGCGCCGCGTGCGCATGGTTCGTCGCGGAGAACGGCCGCTTCGGCGGCGGCAACTACGCCAAGCCGAACTTCGGCTGGGCATCCGTACAAGACCAGTGGAAGCCGTCGCAGTCGTTGCTGTTCAACGTCGGCGCCCGGTTCACGCGTTACGCCTACGATCTCTCCGACACGGGTGGACCGGCTCGGAGCTTCTGGTTCAATTCGTGGAACAACTCGTACTGCGTGTTGCCAGGCGCGGGTCACGTACCGTTCTACAACTCAGCGGACGACGGCGGCTCAGCTCAGGCCTGCCCGGTGCAAAACGGTATCCAGACCGTGCCGGCGACCATGACGAATCAGCCGAACGCTGTGACGACGTTCACCGATCTCGAGCCTCGAGTCGGCGGTACGTACACGTACGGCGAGAACGACGTGTTCCGGTTCAACTACGGACGCTACAACCAGCCGCCGAACACGGCCTACGAGCAGTACAATCTGCTCCAGCAAGACCTCGCGTCGTACGACGCAAGTCACTTCTGGCCGATCGGCTTCACGACGACTACGCACGTCATCCGGCCCCCGACCGCGAACAATTACGACGTCTCCTGGGAGCACCGTTTCGCCAACAGCAACGTGAGCTTCAAGCTGACGCCGTACTTGCGGACGACGCGAGACCAGATCCAGAACTTCTTCCTCGATCCGAAGACCGGCTTCGTCTCTGGTCTCAACGCGGGCGAGCAGACGTCGGCTGGATTCGAGTTCGAACTGAACCAAGGCGATTTCAACCGCAACGGGCTCGCATCGCTCCTGTCGTTCACGTTCAACCACAGCTTGATCCGCTACACGCCGTTGCAGAACGGCAGCAGCGTGCTGAGCAGCGTCAACCTCTACATCCAACAGTACAACTCGTACACGAAGGCGTGCGCCGGAGCGTCGCCGTCGTCGAATCCGAACTCGCTGTGCGGCACGTACGGCGGCTCCAATGCCGTCGCGACGGAGACCAATGGCATCGCGAATCCCTACTACGACGCGCCCTCACAGCCGCTCATCGACCTCAATGGATCCTACCAGCCATACACCGACGTCCCCAACGCGATAGGGTTGTCGGATTTCGGCTACGAGGTCCCGGTTTCGGTGGCGGCGGTGATCAACTTCAAGCACGACAAGTGGGCGATCACACCGGAGTTCCAATACCAGGCGGGCGGCTGGTACGGTGACCCGCTGCAGAACTACGGCGTAAACCCCGCTTCTTGTTCTGCGGCCCTGAACAGCAGCGGCAGCGTCAGCGGCGATCCGCGCTATCCCTATGGCGGCACGGGAAACCCGTACGACGCGCTCACCTGCGGTGATCAGAGTCTCGTGACCACGACGAATCCGGCCTATCTAGCGATTCCGGATCCATACACCGGCAAGTTCGACACCATCGGCGCTTTCAGGGAGCCCAATCACTTCCTGATGCACATGCAGATGTCGTACGAGCTGTCGTCGCGCACGTCACTCGTCGCGAACTTCTCGAACATCATCAACCGGTGTTCGGGCGGGTCGGTCGAGCCGTGGACGCGCTTCGCATCGAGCCAGGTCTGCCAATACACGACGACAGGTTACGTGACGGCACCGACTCAGAAATACGGCGCGAACTTCTACAACCCGGGCTCGCAATTCCAGCCCGAGACGCAATTCCCGTACCAGGAGAATCCATTCATCACGCCGTTCGAAGCGACGTTCCAACTCCAGATCAAGATGTAGGCACGACCCAAACCTCCTCTCGACGTGACGAGCCGTCGGCCAAGGCCGGCGGCTCGCCGCTTTCTGGGCGAGACAGGCGGCGCGAGTGCGAGAGCGTAACCGAACGCTCGTGAGGCTCGAACGATTGAAACAAGCCGCCGCGATGCCGATCGTTCTGTTCGCCGTCGTTGTCGTGCTCATCGGCGCAGCGACGCCGCAGCCCGCCGCGCCCTTAGTCGCGACCATTGTGCTCCCGCCGAACTTCGATCCCGATCACATGATCGTCGCCGGCGACGAGGTGTGGATCGCTGACTCGAACCTGCTCGACCACACGATCTTCAAATTAGATGCTTCTCGAACGCTCGCACCGGTACCGATGCCGAGCGGGTTGAGCGGTGGTGATTTCGCGCTGGGGACACACGGCGAGATATGGATGGTGGCCGACGAACCAGGAAAGCTGGTAGCGATCCATCCGCCCGAGTACATCGGGAAGGGACCAGCCCAGATCGTGCGCATCGATCCGGACGGCACGTTGCAGACGTTCAAGACTTCCTACGACTTTGCGAACACGATCGCGATCGGACCAGATGGTCGCCCTTGGTTCGCCGCAAGCGACTATGACGTCGCTGAGGTCGCGGCTGATGGGAGCATCGCACGGGTCGTGACCGTGAAAGGTGCGGACATAGACTCAATGACCCTCGGACCCGACGGCGCGATGTGGTTCTGTGCCGACAACATGGACAAGATCGGCCGAATCGCGCAAGATCGGTCGGTGACGTACTTCGATGTGCCGCCGAACAAAACGCCGCGCAGGATCATCGCCGGTCCGGACGGCGCTCTTTGGTTCAACGAGTCAAGTCTCAACGAGATCGCACGTATCACGGCATCCGGAGCTGTGACCCAATATCAGATGCCGCGGCCCGATGCCGTGCCTGGCTCACTCGCCTTCGACGACAAGAAAGATCTGTGGTTCACTGAAGGACGCCGAGGCCGCGTCGGGCGGATGAAGCCGGACGGTACTATGGAAGATTGGGTCGTCGCCGGAGCACGACTATATCCATCGATCGTGCGTGTCGGAACGGATGGACGCATCTGGGTATCAGTCGACGAGGAGATGTTCCGAGACGATCCCGGCGTCCAATATCCGCCGAGCGAGCTCGTCTTGTTCCAACCGAACGATTAGACGTCGTCGGGTGGGAAAACACACTTGGCTTAGCCGTGGAGCCAGTGGACGAATCGCGGATCGCGATGGAGCGAATCGAAGCGCGGATCGAGCGCGAACACCTGGCGATCCGAATGCGGCAGTCGCGATAACCATGCGAACGCTTCTTCGCGACGGCCGTTCGATGCGTACGCGAGCGCGGTGAGCACCGGCCGGCCCTCGTATTGAGTCGACAGACGCTCGACGATGTCGAGCGCAGCGTGTGCACGGTCAAACTCGCCCATCGAAGCGTAGACGTGCGCGAGCGTGCCATACACCGCAATCTTCGACGAGATGCTTGATGGCATCGGCTTTAACACATCGATAGCCTCGTCATATCGCCTTCCCTCATCGTACGCAGCTGCGAGCAGCAGGCGCGCCGCGTCGGACGACCACGCGTCGTCGAGGGCGACCTTCGCAAAGGCGGCCGAGTCGGCATAATCGCGGCTGAGGTAGTAGTCGAGGCCTAACGCGTAGTCGAGACCGGGCAATGTCGGGTCGATGTTCGCTGCGGCCTCGAGCTGCACGCGCGCCCGGGTGATGTCGCCCCTCCACAATAGCAGATCACCGTACCACATCCGCGCGAAGCCGTTCGACGGGTCTATCGCGACGGCATCGCTCAGATCGCTCGCAGCGCCCACGTTGTCGGACTCGAGATCCCACTCGACGAACCCGCGTGCCGCGTGCGACATAGCCGACCCGTCGTCCATGGCGATCGCTTCTGCGGCGAGGCGGTGCGCCGTATCGGCATCTGCGACCGATGCTGCGGACGATTCCAGATCGGAGAGCTTCGCATAAGCGACCGCTTCGGCTGCATAACCGAGAGAGCTCGCCGGTTCGGAGCGAACAACGTTCTCGAACTGATCGATGCTCATACGGACGCCGGTCGGCGTCACGCCTCTCCAGTAGTACCAGCCGAGGTCGTACGAACGCTGGGCGTCGGACGACAGCTCCGGCGTTCGCACAGCGTAACCGCTGACGATCAGCGCGAGGCCGGCGATAAGAGACGCTGCCGCGCCGGCGAGCCACGCTTTGGGCGAACGGGCCGGACCGGTGTCAGGACGCGAGGCCACCGCGTTCTTGTGGACCGCGATCATCAACGCATAGCCGCGCCGGGGTAGCGTCCGGATGATCGACTGGCCAGACGTCGCTTGGAACTGTCGGCGTAGTGAGTAGATGTTCTGCGTGAGGTTGGCTTCCTCGACGATGTTGTTGCCCCAGACGAGACGCATAAGCTCGTCCTTCGTGATGACCTGACCCGGGCTGTCGAGCAACGCGATAAGCGTCAGGACGACCTTCGGCGCAAGCGGCAGCTGCGTGCCTCGGAAACGCAACGAAAGGTCGTCCGTGCGAACGTGGTAGTCGCCGAAGCGATATTCGACGATCGGGCTGTGCGACGTCATGCGTTTAGAATTCCTTGAGAAAAAATTTGAGACGTCTCATCACCCGACCTGGTACCATCCGCCGTATGAAGACCACGCGTGCGGCCTGCCTTTTCAGTCTCTTCTGGTTGGCCGCTTGCTTCGGTGGTTGCGGCGGAGGCGGCAACAGCGGCTCGCTTCCGGCTCCGCTGCCATCCCCTGCGAGTCCGCGCCCGTTCTTACCGCTGAAGGCCGGCGATGCGTGGACGTATGCCTGTTACCTCGGAACGCCCGCACCTTCAGCATCGACCTTTCCAAAATCGAATCAAGTCATCGGATCGACGGTCGTGAACGGCACGACGACCTTCGAGTACCAGGTCCAGATCCCGACCTCTCCGACGCAAAGCACGTCGCAGATCCAGCTGCTCGCCAACGACGCCGCGGGCAATACGTTGATCTATGGATACATGTCGAGCCCGGGAGCATCGCCGATGCCCGTAACGCCGACCATCATCATCGCGCAAAATCCGGGGCCGAACCTCACGACCTACGACTATCCGGCCGAGGGCGGCGGTACGGTCAGCCGCGTGTTTTGCTGCACGACGCCGACACACCAGACGGTCTTCGGGGTGTTCGAAGTCGACGCATACTACGACGGCTCACATACTGTCGATCAGGCGCCCGACGGCTACGGTTTCGCGGTTGGATTAGGATCGATGGAAGAAGATCACAACTTCAACGATCCCGATCCGAATAAGCGCATCGATTGCCTCATCACGTCGACTCCTTCGCCCTGAGGCAGTGCCCGAGGTGGGAAAACGACCGCGCCTTCCTGAACGTTAGGAATCCGTAGGCGCTTGCCGCTTTGAGCACGCTCGCCAGGGAGGGGGAGACTCATCGCCTCGGGCCCACGGATCGCGCGCATCCTGGTCGTATCCGCATTGATGGCGGTCGCAGGGTGCAGTCCTAAAACACCCTCGACGGTCACGCCTCAGGTCACCGTCTATTTCTGCAAAGTCGGCACCGACGCGCTCGTGCCGACCCCTTTCTCCGTCGATAAATCGCTCGAAGGCTCGCGCCTGGAGAACGCGCTCGTCGCGCAGCTGCTTGCCGGCCCGGCGGTGCCGACGAGCACGGTTGTCCAGTTCCCCACGGGAACGAGTGCGAACGTCGAGCTTTCCGGCGACCTCGCCACTGTCGACCTCAATGGACCGATAACTAAAGCATATCGGGGCGGAGCGAGCGACGAGGTCGGTTTGTTCAAGTCGTTGACCTACACGGTCACATCGGTGACTGGCATCGCACGCGTCCAAGTGACGCTCGCGGGCCGCAATATGCCGACGCTTCCCGGCGGCGAGTTCGAGATCGACGAGCCGTTGACGCGGGAGACGTTCGCGCAGTGACAGCGTTCGTCCGAAAAGGGCGCGCGATGATCGCGCTCTTGACTGCCCTCGCCTGCACGACTGTTTCGTGGACGCCCGCGCTCGCGATCGGCCCGGCGGTGACGCCAACACAAGCGCAAGTGTACGTGGCCGGCCGTCGGATCGCGTTCGCGCACCTCGGCATCACGTACGGCGACCCGGTGGCGCAAGTCGACGACCCAGGGCTTCACGCGATGCTCGCGTCGGTCGGGGCGCGCTCGTCGTGGCAGCCGGGCACGCGTTTCGTCGCGATCACGCGCGGTGACGGAAAGCTCATCACATTCACGCTCGGCAGCAACGCCGTGAGCGTCGATGGCTCTCCGGTCTCGATGCCATTCGCGCCGTTCAGCTCGGGCTCCGAGATGTATCTGCCGCTGCTGCCGCTCGCGAAGGCGCTCGACCTCGGTGTGCGAGGTTTTCAGGGCGGCTATGTCTTCGTGCCGCAAATCGTCTCGGTGACGCCGCGCCGCGAAGGTTCCGTCACTATCGTCCGCATCGCCGGTTCCGCGCCTTTGACGTGGCATTCGTCGTCTGCGAACAGCTCGCACGCGCATACGCTGACGATCACCTTTCCCGGGTTTGGAACCGACGCGACGGGGGCGCAGCCGATCGCCGCCGGCCTAGCGACCCGCGCCGATGTCACCGAATCCGGGCCGCCGGGCTTTCCGACGACCGCTGTCGCTATCGCGCTCAAACACGCTGCGACGTTCGCGTCGCATCGCGTCGGTTCAGGAGCGGCGGTCGACGTCGTCATCGCGCGCGACTCTGCACAGCTTCGCGCCGCGACGCCTGCTTCGACGCCGTCATCGGTGCACGTCGCGGTGACGCCGCTGCAAACGCTCCCGCCGACGCCGAAGAGCACGCCGGCGCCGACGCTGCCGCCGCCTACACCGGAGTCGACGCTCCAGCCGACTGCGACGACTTCCACCACGCCGGCGGTCGTGCCGAGCGGCATCAGTACGGCTGAGCCGCTTGGGCCGGGCGAATCGCCGTCGCCGTCATCTTCGGAGTCACCGCTGCCTGGCGCGTCGATGCCGCCGCTGACGTCGCAGAAGATCACCGACGTCAGCGTCGCCGAGCTGCCGAACGGCACGCGTATCACGTTGACCTTGACGGGTCCCGTAACATTCGAGTGGCATCGGCTCGGCGATCCCGACGATCGCTATTGGCTCGATATCGACCACACCGTGCTCGTCGGCGCGGCGCAGCTGCTGACGTCGAAGCTCGCCTTCATCAAAGAGATCAAGGTGAGTCAGCATCTGCTCGATCCGGATCAGGTCGTGCGCGTGTCGATCACGCCTACTCAGGCTATCGACGTCCGCGTCGGCACGGTCGCGGGTTCGCCGAACCAACTCGGCATCGAGATCGAGAGCCAGCCGCCGGCGCCGGACGCGCCGATCGCGGGTGTCGGGAACACGTTCGGGATCGCGCAGGCGTCGACGCCGCCTTCAGGGCAGCCGGTGCTGCCGTCGCGAACGGATCCGACGCTCATCGTCATCGATCCGGGTCACGGCGGCACGGATCCAGGTTCGCTGAATACCGCGTACGGTCTGACGGAAAGCCACGTCACGCTCAACATCGCGGAGAGGCTCGAAGCCGATCTCAAGCGTCAGGGATGGCATGTCGTCATGACGCGCGACGGCGATTACGACGTCGGGCCTCCGGGCGGCACCGATGCGCAGGAGCTCCAGGCGCGGTGCGACGTCGCGAACGCCGCCGGCGCGCGGTTGTTCGTCAGCGTCCACATCAATTCGTCGGTCTCCGCTGCGCCTAATGGCGGAACGACGTACTACTGGCAGCCGACCGATCGCGCGTTGGCGCAGACCGTGCAAAACGATATGATCACCGCGAGCGGCATCACGGACGACGGCGTCATCCGCAACAATTTCTACGTCATCCATCATACTCGGATGCCGTCGATCCTCGTCGAGGTGGCGTACCTGAGCAATTCGCACGATGCGACGCTGCTCTCACGACAGTCGTTCCTCGACCAGGTCGCGGCAGGCATCGCGCACGGCATCGCCGATTTCACCGGAGGCCCGCCCGCGCCCGTCGGGCAAGCGCGGCCACAGCAACCGCCCGGCGCTCCAAAACCGTAGGACCGACTTGGCTCGACGACACCGGCGCCTAGGCATGTTCGATTCCGGCCTCGGCGGACTCACCGTGCTCAGCGCCGTCCGTTCGTTCGTCGACGCGACGGACGTCGTCTATTTCGCCGACACGGCGCACGTTCCGTACGGCGATCGGAGATTGGAAGAAGTCTCCGGGTTCGCTCGGCGGATCATCGCACACCTCATGGAATCCGACCCGGCGATGATAGCTATCGCATGCGGCACGACGTGTTCGGCTTTCGATAAGCTCGGCTGGCCTGACATAGGCGTGCCGCTTCTCGGTTTGGTCGGGCCGGGCGCACGGTCGGCGGTCGACGCGACGCGTTCCGGTACGATCGGCGTCGTCGCGACAAATGCGACGGCGCGCAGCGGCGTCTTCGATCGAGCGATCCGCAGTCTGCGTTCTGATGCTGTCGTCACGAGCATCGGTGCGCCGGCGCTCGTGCCGATCGTCGAGCGCGGGGCCTGGGCGACGTCCGATGCGCTCGCCGCCGTCGTCGGTTGCTGCGATCCCTTCCTGCGCGCCAAGTGCGACACGGTAGTGCTCGGTTGCACGCATTTCCCGCATTTGAGGCGCTGGTTCGCGGAAGTACTCGGACCGGACGTTAGCCTGGTCGATCCTGGCGAAGCGCTCGGGCGCGACGCCGCGCAGGTCTTATCGGAGCTCGAACCTCAAGCCGGCTCGACCGATTTCGAGGTCAGCGGCGATCCCGAATCCTTCGCAAAAAGCGCTTCAATATTATTAGGCTCCCCGATTGAGAATGTGGTATTCCGAGCGGAGCTCGGAGTGTAGTAGGCCGAGCGAAGCTCGGCGCCGAGCTGCGCTCGGCATACCATATCGATCCCTAGAGAAGATGGAAGAGGCGGAAGAAGATGGCGGTGTTCGCGATGGCGAGCGCGACGCCGCCGAGCACTTGCGCGAGCGTGTGGCTGCGCAGATGGACGCGTGCCCACCCGACGAGGGGCACGAGCGCGACGTACGGCAGCGGTTGGAACTGGAAGAAGACGAACATCGCGGCGAACGGCCCGGCGATGCCGAGCGCATGCGTGCTTATCTTCCACCAGCGAGTGATGACCATCGTCTCGAGCGCCGTGCCCCACGATCCCCACGTGATCGCTTGAAGCTGCACCGGTGCATGTGCCAGCGATAGTCCGACCGCCGCGATGAGATAGATGACGACGAAGCCGGCGAAGACGCGCTCGCGCTCCGGACGTTCGGAGATGTCGAAGTCGGAGATGCGTCCGGTGAGATACAGATAGAGGATGAACGTGAGCGGCGCGACGGTGAAGCTCACGACGCCGATCGTCGAGTACGTCCAGAACTCAAGCGTGGAATGATGCGCGAACGCGTGCGAGACGATGATGAACAGACCCGTTGCTGTGAGAAACGGATTGAAAATCGTCGAGAGAGCGCGCGCGAACTCGGTCGCAGCACGACGCTCTCGGATGACGTAGACGCCGCCGGTGCCTGCTCGTTCCCCCTGCGGTGCCTGCGGATCGCGCATGCTTCCCCATTATAGCCCGCGGGCAAAACCGTGTAAAGTCGCTTTTCGATTGACAATATGATCAACTTTGTGATACAAAGTACAGGAAATACGGCGGGTGGCCTCAGACGACGCCGTTGAACCGTACAAGGGCAATGCATCTCGAACGCATCGACGGACCCGACGACCTCAAAAAGCTGACGCGCGCCGATCTGCCCCTGCTCGCACAAGAGCTGCGGTCGCGCATCGTCGAGGTCTGCGCGCGTAACGG
Source organism: Candidatus Eremiobacteraceae bacterium (assembly GCA_035631255.1). Lineage (GTDB taxonomy): Bacteria > Vulcanimicrobiota > Vulcanimicrobiia > Eremiobacterales > Eremiobacteraceae > JANWLL01. The sequence continues at coordinate 11,143 of DASQJC010000301.1, forward strand.
CGGCCACGTCGCGCCGAGCCTTGGTGTCGTCGAACTGACAATCGCGCTTCACTACGTCTTCGCGTCGCCCGACGATAAGATCGTCTGGGACGTCGGTCATCAGACGTACGCGCACAAGATGCTCACCGGTCGTAACGATCGTTTCGATTCGCTGCGACAGCAAGGCGGCATCGCCGGCTTTCCCGAGCGCGGCGAAAGCCCGCACGACCACTTCGGAACGGCGCACGCCTCGACCGCGATTTCCGCGGCGCTCGGCATGGCGGTCGCGCGCGACCTCGCCGGTCGCGACGAGCGAGTCGTCGCCGTCGTCGGGGATGGCGCCCTCACCGGCGGTCTTGCATACGAAGCGATCAACAACGCGGGCCAGCTGAAGACGAATTTCATCGTCGTGCTCAACGACAACGAGTTCAGCATCGCACCAAATGTCGGCGCGATGTCGACCTACCTCGGCATGTTGCGCGCGCATCCCCTCGTCGTCCACACAGCCGATCTCACGAAACGCGTACTTCGGCGTCTCCCATTCGGTCAGGTCGCGACGAAAGCGATCCGCTCGGCAGAGACGGCGGGTCGCAAGACCGTGTCGCCACTGCCGAAGGCATCGGTCGTCTTCGAAGAGATGGGTTTCACGTATATCGGGCCGTGCAACGGCCACGACGTCAACTTCCTCATCGACGCGTTGCGCACGTGCGCGAAGGTCGACGGCCCGGTGCTCCTCCACGTGCTCACGGTCAAAGGTAAAGGGTACGAGCCGGCGCAGGGTGATGCACGCACGTTCCACGGTGTCGCGGCGTTCGATCCGGTCACGGGCGAGTTCGCGAAGAAGTCGGGTGCGACGTTCGCGTCGACGTTCGCGAACGAAGCGTCGCAGATGGCCGCTCACGATCCCCGCATCATCGCGGTCACCGCGGCAATGCCGGACGGCACCGGGCTGAAAGAGTTCGCAAAAGCATATCCCGGCCGGTTCTTCGACGTCGGCATCGCGGAGGCGCATGCCACGTGCTTCGCGGCGGGTGCATCTGCGGCGGGCATGAGGCCGCTCGTCGCGATCTACTCGACATTCCTCCAGCGCGCGTACGATCAGATCGTCCACGACGTCAGCGTGCAGTCGCTGCCGGTGACGTTCTGCATCGACCGCGCCGGACTCGTCGGAGACGACGGGAAGACGCATCAAGGCGCGTACGACATCGCCTACCTTCGGACGCTGCCGAACGTCGTCATCATGGCGCCTTCAACAGAAGACGAACTGCGTCGCATGCTGCGTTACGGGCACGCACTGCACGACGGCACGACCGACGATGGTTCAAAGCATGAAGGTCCCGTCGCGATCCGCTACCCGCGTGGTGCGAGCGCCCAGCGCGACGATCGCGCAGAACCGGCGCCGATCGAGTTCGGCAAGGCGCAAGTGCTGCGTACTGGAACCGGATGTGATGTCGCGATCTTGGCGACCGGCATCTGCGTCGAAGCGGCGCTCGGCGCTGCGGAAACGTTGCACAAAGAAGGCATCGACACGACCGTCGTCAACGCACGCTTCATACGGCCGCTCGACGTCGAGCTGATCGAGAATCTCGCGAAAACACATCGCGCGCTCGTCACCGTCGAAGAGCATAGTCTCGCAGGCGGTTTCGGCTCGGCCGTGCTCGAGGCGCTCGCAGAACGCGATGTTACGACGCGCGTCGTGCGGCTCGGCATACCCGAGGCGTTCGTCGGGCACGCGACGCAAGCGGCGCAACGAAAAGAATGCGGGCTCGACGAAGCGGGGATCGTCAAGGCAGTCATCGGGATAGCCGGCAAACGGGAGCCGAGCTTCGCTCGGCATACCACATGAGTCGTCGCTCGGCATACCATATGAGTTTCGTTCGCTACATCCCCTCTTGAAGTATATAGAAGGCGGGGAGCCGTTCGTGCTCGGCGAGGGCGGCGCGGGCATTCTCACATTTCACGGCTTCACCGGCAGTCCGTACGAAGTCCGTGCGCTTGGCGAGTTGCTCCATCAAAGCGGCTTTGGCGTGTACGGCGCGCCGCTCGCCGGCCACGCGACCGACGTCGCAGAGCTCGAGAAGACGACCGCGGAAGATTATCTGCTCGCGGGTGAACGCGCGTTCGACGAAGCGAGCCGACGCTTCGAGCGCGTCTACATCGTCGGGCTTTCCGTCGGGGGAACGGTCGGTTTGCATCTGGCGGTGCACAAGCCGGTGGCTGGAATCGTCACGATCTCAACGCCCGTCTTCCTTTATCCTATGATGAACGCGACGCTGCCGCTCATCGAACAATGGCTGCCGGGACTGCGCGCGCCCGCGAACTTCGCCGCGTGGCAAGGCAACGTCGTCGGTTACAAGTCGACGACGATCGGCGCCGTCAACGTCATCCTCGACGTGCTGGCGCGCGTGCGAAAAGAACTCGAAGAAGTGACGGCGCCGCTGCTCGTCGTCCACTCAGCGCGCGACCTGACGGTTCCGGTCGACAGTGCACGAGAGATCTACAATCGCGCTTCGAGCAAGGACAAACGGCTAGAACTCATCGGTGCAGGGTCGCATCTCATGACAATCGGGCCAAATCTTCAGCTCATCGATTCGTTTATCGTCGAATTTCTGAAACGGCTCGAAAGCAACGCCTGTCCCGAAGGTAGATAAGCGGACCGTTCCGAACCAGAGGCGTCCGAGGCGACGGCCGCGCTAGCGCGACCTTAGCATCGTTTGTCCCCCACATCTTTCGGAGCAGCTTCACTTGTTCTTAGCGATCCTCGCAGCCGCCGCTCCCGTCGCTACGGCGGCGCCCGTCGGCGCAGTCACCGTACCTCCAACTGCTGTCCCGACCGGACCGTCTTGGGGGAGCGAGCACCTCGCGGTGCTCTACCTTATCCAGATCCTCTTCATCATCAGCGTCATCGGTCTCATAGCGCTCATGTCGATCCAGACGACGAAGACCGAGGGCCTCTCCGGCAGCATCGGCGGCCGGATGGAATCGGCATATCGCGGGCGGCTCGGAATGGAGCAGCAGCTCGCGCGGGCGACGACCGGCTTCGCGGTCGCGTTCATGTTCCTGGCGATCCTGAACTTCGTGATCACCCGTTAGGGCGCACGAGAGGAGAACAGTCCATGCGTCACGCTCCGTCGGTCGCTGCGATCGTGCTTGCAGCGCTTATCGCGTCTGCATGCTCGGGAAGCAATACGTCGTCGAGCACCGGTCCGCAAGGCGGCGGTGTCGCCGCAGGCAAGCCGCACTACGGCGGTGAGCTTCGGATCGGCTCAGGCGCAGCGAACATGAAGACGCTCTTGTCGCTCTACGCGAACACGCAGGGTGACGCCGACATGCTCGGCTTCATGTACGACGGCTTGACGAATCAAGACGTGAACTTCAAGGTCATCCCATGGCTCGCGCAATCGTGGACGATATCTCCCGACGGAAAGACCTACGTCTTCCACCTCCGTCACGATGCCAAGTGGTCGGACGGCGTACCGATCACGAGCGCCGACTTCATCTTCGAGCACGCGGTCGAGACGAACCCCGCATCGAATGCACCGTACGCATCGGACTGGTCGATCGTGCAGAGCCTGAGCGCGCCGGATAAATGGACGCTCGTGTATCATCTCTACGCGCCGAACGCGCCGTTCTTGTCGACCATCGGCTCGCTCCCGCACGCACCGCTTCCGGTCCACGTCTATGGTAATGTGCCGCCCGGACAGCTGCAGCATCTCGACCTGACGAAGCACCTCGTGACCTCGGGCGGATACTTGCTCAAAGAATGGAAGGCCGACGATCACCTCACGATGGTGAGCAATCACAACTGGTGGCACGGGCGGCCGTACATCGATCAGATCTACTTCAAAGAGTACCTAGACGACACGGCGACACAGGTCGCGCTTCAGAACGGCGACATCGATATGGCGCTCCAGCTCGGGACCCCCGAGTGGCTCGCGCTCAAAAACGATCCGAAGTTCCTCCTTATCCATAACTACGCCGACGTATGGGATTGGTGGGTGCCCAACCTGACGACGCCGATACTCGGTGACGTCCACGTGCGCCAGGCTATGATGTACGGCTACGACCGCGTGACCGAAGCGACGAAGCTCTTCCACGGCGAAGACATCCCGGTCTTCTCACCGATCCCGCTCGCACAGAAGTGGGCGTTAGATCCCGCGACGCTCAAAGCATATCCGTACGACCCGCAAAAAGCCGGTCAGATCCTCGACGCAGACGGGTGGAAGCTCGGCCCTGACGGTTGGCGTTACAAGAACGGCAAGCGCCTCGAGGTCCAGACGAATCTCATCGCGGGCAACGAAGTCGGCAGTAAAGACTTCGAGCTGCTGCAAGCCAACATGAAGTCGATCGGCATGAAGCTCGACGCGCACCAGATCGAGTTCAACGTCTACTTCGAACAGGAGGCGGCGGGGAACTTCGAGCTCGATGGCGGTGGTTTCGGCGGCGGCGGCGACCCCGACGTCTTCCAATTCCTCTCGTCGAAGTCACTGCCTCCGAACGGTCTCAACTACGCGCGTTACGTCAGTCCGAAGATGGACCAGCTCATCGACGAGGCGCGCGAGGCGACCGATCCGGCGGTGCGCGCGAAATACTACTATCAGATCCAAGAGCTGTGCATCCAGGACGTGCCCGACCTGTTCGACGTCGCACCGTATTACCGCAACGTCATCAACAAGCGGATCGAAGGCGTCGACCCGTCGCAGACCGGTTCGTTCTTCACGCAGACAGTGTTCACCGAACCTGCATGGTGGGTCGCGCAATAACACAACGATCCTGACGGTTCGCGTGACAAGCTATCTCATCAGGCGCATCATGGGGCTGGTGCCGCTGCTCATCGGCATCTCGCTCGTGTCGTTTGGCATGATGTTCATCGCGCCGGGTGGGCCTACGTCCGTCTTCTTGGCGAGCGCGCATCCGATGTCGCCGGTCGAGGTCGCGCAGATACGACACAACCTCGGGCTCGACAAGCCGTGGTACGTGCAGTATTTCCTGTGGCTCGGCAACATGCTGCACGGCAACTTCGGCTATTCGTTCACCGATGGGCGGCCGGTGCTCACGAAGATCCTCGAAAAAGTACCGGTCACGGCGCTCATCATCGGCCTCTCGTTCGTCTGTACCATCCTCATCGCCATACCGACCGCGATCTACTCGGCCGTCCATAAGGACTCGCTCTTCGATTACATCGCGACGGCGATCGCGTTCATCGGCTACGGCGCGCCGACGTTTTGGCTCGGCATCGAGCTCATCCAGCTGTTCTCGGTCAAGTGGCACGTGTTGCCGGACTCCGGACTGA
>DASQJC010000302.1:0-4297 GCA_035631255.1 Candidatus Eremiobacteraceae bacterium
TCGACGTCGACGCATCGAGCGACGCCATGCGCGACTCGCCGTGCTGCGACTTCGATCCCGTCCGGCCAGCTGTCGCGGTCTCTTTCCCCGTCGCGGCAGGATCGCGCGTGAGGTCGGATCGCGAGACGACCGCCTTCACCGAACCCATCGTGACGAGCACGTCGCGATCGTAGACCTCGCTGACGACGCCAGCTTGACCGAAGGTTCTCACATAAACGCGATCGCCGACGCTATACGCGTTCGGCGCGGCACTCGCCGGTGACGACTGGTCGAGCCCGAGGCTGCGCCGGATGTCGGCCATCGTCCGGCGCATGGCGTCATTCGCGTCGACGTTCGCCCCTGATTTTTGGCGGCGCGCATCGTTCGTGCTCTGTTCTGCTTTGGCGATGAGCTCGTCGCGGACGCCCTGGATGGCCTTATCGAGCGCTTCCGACGCACGGCGTTCAAACGATTGACGCTCCTTTTCGGCGCTCGCGACACGCTCGCGCAGTTCCGATTCCACTTTACGAAGGCGATCGAGCTCGCGCTCCGTCTCCGTCGACTGTTCGCGAAGGCGCTCGCGCTCGTCGGCGAGATTCGCAAACGCCTGCTCAAGCCGCTGAGCGTCTTCACCCTGAAGTGTTTCGGCGCGGCGCACCAGGCCTTGGTCCATACCGATCGAGTCTGCGAGCGCGAAGGCGAGGCTCTGACCGGGGACGCCCATCGCGAGAATGTACGTCGGCTCGTGGGTAGCGGCATCGAACAACATCGATGCGTTCGCGACACGATCGTGTGAGGCCGCGAAGACTTTGAGCTGTGAATAGTGCGTCGTCACGACGACGCGCGCTCCTGCGGCGAGCAATGCTTCCACGCACGCCTGAGCGAGCGCGGCGCCGGCGCCAGGCTCGGTACCGCTGCCGATCTCATCGACGAGGATCAGCGAGCGAGGTCCCGCGCGTTCGATCGCGGCGCGCAGCGCTCGCAAGTGCGCGGCGAACGAGGAGAGGTTATTGGCGATCGACTGTTCGTCGCCGATGATGCAAGCGATGTGGTCGAACTCACCGACTTCCGTGCCGGCGCTCGCCGGCAGCGGGATGCCGCAGTGCGCGAGCACGCAGAAGAGACCGATCGTCTTGAGGACGACGGTCTTGCCGCCCATGTTCGGACCTGAGATGACGACGGCATCTGCATCGCGTCCGACCTCGACGTCGAGCGGCACGGCTGTCCTGCGCAGCAGCGGATGACGTCCGTGAGTTATATACACGCTCGTCGCATCGATGAGGCGAGGCGGGATGGCGCGCACGGCAACCGCCCATCGCGCGCGCGCGCCGACCGAGTCGAGACGGGCGACGAGCGCGCCGTTCGAGCGGAGCGCGTCGACTTGCTCGCTGACGAGCGCCGACAGCTCGGCAAGCACCCGCTGGATTTCGCGCTCTTCCTCTGCTTCAAGACCGCGAAGGCGATTGTTCGCTTCGACGCACGCCATCGGCTCGACGAAGACGGTGGCGCCGGATGCCGATTGGCCGTGGACGACTCCTGCAAATTGCGGCGCCGCATCGGCGCGGACCGGAACGACATATCGGCCGCCGCGCGTCGTGACGATCGCCTCGGTGAGCAGCTTCGCAGTTGAGGAGTCGCGTACGATCGAGTCGACGCGCTTACGGATGTCATCGGAGAGCGAGCGCTGCTGACGGCGCAGACGCGCGAGCTCGGGAGATGCGGAATCGTTGAGGATGCCGTCGTCGTCGATGGCGGTCTCGAGGCGCCGCACGAGCGGCGACGTCTCGGCGCGCTGAGCCGCCAAAGCTGCGAGGCCGCGGCGGTCGACCATAAAGGTCGACCGCTCCTTTCCCTCAACCGTGGCCGACCGCTCCGTTCCCTCGGAGCGCTTATCCAACTCGGTCGACCATTTTTTGATCGCGGCTGCGGCGTTTGCGAGTGCGCGCTCGGAGCGTGCGATGTCGCGCAGTTCGGAGCCGCTCAGCACACCGCCGACCGACGCGCGTTCGAGCGCATCCGAGAAGTCGACGGAGCCGCCGAACGCGAACTCGGTCCCGGCTTGGAACATCGGCACGGCATCGTCGACGAGACCGAGATCTTCTTCTGCTTGCTCGCGGCGCGGATACGGCCGAAGCGAACGAACGGACTCGCCGCCCGGCGCGCAGGTGGCGTACGCGGCGATCTGCTCCAAGACTATCGGAAACTCGAGCGTGGCGAGCGTCGCTTCGTCGAACCGCTCGCCCGGCGCGTTCACCCCAGCCGCTCCTGAAGCAGCCGCTTGACGACGTCGATGTTCGCGCGGCCTCGGCTTTCGCGCATCACCTGTCCGACGATGAAGTCGAGCGCCTTCGCCTTGCCGCCCTTGTACGCCGCGACCGAATCAGCCTGGGCCGCGATCACCTTGTCGACGATCGCGGCGATCGCTGATTCGTCGCTCACCTGCGCGAGACCACGCTGCTCGACGATCGCCTTCGGATCGCCGCCGTCCGAGACGAGCGCATCGCACACTTCCTTGGCTGCTTTGCCTGTGATCGCGCCGCTCTTCACCATCTTGATGAGCTCGCCGAGCGCATCCGGCGTCAGCTTCGTCGTCGACAACGTGAGTTCGTGCGCTTCGAGCGATTTGCGGACGTCGCCCATGAGCCAGTTCGACGTCTGCTTCGGATCACCCGATGCCGACGCCGCCGCTTCGAAATAGTCGGCGTCGAAGCGCGACTGCGTTAGGACGTTCGCGTCGTACTCCGGCAAGCCGTATTGTCTCACAAACCTCTCGCGCTTCTGCGCGGGCAATTCCGGCAACTCGCTACGCCAGCGGGCGAGCGTCGCATCGTCAAACGAAAGCGGCGGGAGATCGGGATCGGGGAAGTAACGATAGTCGTGCGCCTGCTCCTTCGATCGCATGCTGTAAGTGAGGCCGCGGACTTCATCCCAACCGCGCGTCTCCTGTACGATGCGTTCGCCCGACGCGACGCACGCGAGCTGCCGCTCGATCTCGTGCTCGAGCGCAGCGACGACCGACTTGAACGAGTTCATGTTCTTGATCTCGGTCTTCGTGCCGAGCTCTTTGCTGCCGATGGGGCGGATCGATACGTTGGCGTCGCACCGCAGCGACCCTTCGTGCATCTTGACGTCGGAGACGCCGATGTAGAGCATGACGTCGCGCAGCGCCATGAGGTATTGCTCCGCTTCCGCCGGCGACGCGATATCCGGTTCGCTTACTATTTCCATCAACGGCACGCCGGCCCGGTTGTAGTCGATGAGCGTCGCTTCGGACGTCGTCATGTGGCCGCCGGCATGGACGTTCTTGCCTGTGTCTTCTTCGAGATGGATGCGGTTGAGGCGAACCGACTTGCCCGACGGCAACACGACTCGTCCGCCGGTCGTCAACGGCATATCGTACTGCGAGATCTGATAGTTCTTCGGCATGTCCGGATAGAAATAGTTCTTCCGGTCGAACTTCGAGAACGGCGCGACGGCGCACTCGAGCGCGAAGCCGGCCTTGCACAGATATTCGACTGCGCGCTTGTTGATGACCGGCAGCGTGCCGGGCATGCCAAGACAGACCGGGCAGACGTGCGTGTTCGGCTCCGCGCCGAACTCGTTGCGACAGCCGCAGAACATCTTGCTGCGCGTGGCCAGCTCGACGTGCACCTCGAGCCCGATGACCGTTTCCATCTCGCTCATGCGACCACCGGCGCGCGTTTGCCCGCATGTCGCGTCGCCTGCTCGTACGCGTGAGCGACGCCGAGCATACGCGCTTCCTCGAACGCCGGCGCGCAGATCTGCAGTCCGACGGGCAAGTCGTCGACGTAACCCGCGGGCACCGACATCGCCGGAATTCCGGCAAGGCTCATCGGGATGGTGAAATAGTCCATCAAGTACATCGCGACCGGGTCGGACTTCGCGCCGAGTTCGAACGGCGGGCATGAGACAGCCGGACACGCGATCACATCGCACGCGGCGAACGCCGTGTCGAAGTCCTGCTTCATGAGCGTGCGGACTTTTTGCGCGCGCACGTAGTACGCGTCGTAGTAACCCGAGCAGAGCGCGTACGTCCCTAAGATGATCCGTCGCTTCACTTCGTCGCCGAATCCCGCCGTGCGCGTCTTATCGAACATCGAGTAGACGTCGGCGTCGCCGTCGACGCGAACGCCATATCGGGTGCCGTCATAGCGCGCAAGGTTCGACGAACATTCCGCCGGCGCGATCAAGTAATACGTCGCAAGTCCGTAGTCCGCCGTCGGAAGCGAGACCTCGACGAGCTCTGCGCCGAGCGCCTCGAGATCTTTGTATGACTTGTCGTAAAGCGCCGTAATTT
>DASQJC010000303.1:0-8810 GCA_035631255.1 Candidatus Eremiobacteraceae bacterium
GAGGTATGGAGGCTGACGTGGATGGCGGCGTCAAAGGGCACGTCTTGGAAGCCAGTAACGCGCTGGAGACTGCTCGTAACGCTCAACGCATCTGCAACAGCGAGGCAGCCGCGCCAGCATTCTTCCGTCGCCTCTATGAGAACGGTGTCCACCATCAGCAGCGACATCCTGACACTGGCCAGAAACGTGGCAATACCGTTCTCTGATTCGTCTTCGAGCGCAACCGCGATCCGCTTCTTTGGGAGCATTTCGCCGACCCGCGCCTCATCGAGGCCGCTGGCTTCCGCCGCCGCGCGGGCTACGCGAGAACGTTCTTCGATGGCCATGGCATATCTACAGCGCCTTGAGCGTCAAATCTCATCGTCGCAACTTGGCCGTCGGTCCACAACACCCGTCTTTCAACATCGCTTGGACTCAGTCGCTCGAATCGCGTGCCGCGAAAAACGTGAAAGCCCCATCGTTTTGGATCCGACACTGATCCATAGCCACCTATTACGATTGACAGAAAGTCGGGAATATGAACACTCGCGAATTGGTCGATTTCTGATAGCTCAACACCATCTCGGCTTCGGTGGGAGTGAACCAGAGCCAACAGAACTTTGCCGTTTGCGTAAGCCCATGCGCCGACTTGCGCATACACCTCGGACGACATGCTCCAGTGGTTGGGCGCTTCTACCACGCCTGAACCGTGCGGAAAAATCACGGCTTGAACCACTGCGTCGGCACTTCGCGTTCCAAGCCATAGCGCACCGCCCTCCCGGCGGCGGCGTCCCACGGCCCGCACAGCGAGCAGCGTGCGGGATATGGTTAGCCTAGGAATCCGCCAACGTGCGATGGTCGGATAAAGGGCGACGCCCGTCGACTTAGCCCTCCTTGATCTCTTCGAGAAGCTGGAAGTGAACCGTATGCCGCTCGTTACCAACAAGGCCGGCCAGAGTCTCACCCAAATTGTCTAGGCGCCGGCCCTCGAACGATAGGTAGTAGGTGTAGACCTGACGTCCGATCGTGCGGTCAGAAACGCCAAAAAAGGCCATGATTGCCGTGCGAACCTCGCCGATCGTTGCCGTGCGGAGAAACTCTTGCCTAAACTGCTGACTCGCCGGCAAGTAGTTGGCGGTTACTTCGATTTGGGCGGAAGCGCCGCCGTGGCTGTCCATCATCTCGACCTACCTCCGATTTGTTCAAGAAGTGCTCTCGGCTTTGCTACGGCCTCGGCAGCCAGACGTTCTTCCAGCCTATTGTCATTCCTTTCGTTAGTCATTTTGGATGGCTATACTTTTTGCGAGACTGTCAGCCCGGTCCCGGTCGGCAGGTCAAGAGCGTACCACGAGTCGAATAGGCGGTTCGTGCGCCAGCTGCCCGTCAAGTCATGACTGTGCTCGCATCATTTGAGGTCAACAAGAGATTCGGCGGTCTCCTTCGTCGCGCGCGCGAACGCCAGGGCATATCTCAACTACAACTGTCGAGACGCTCGGCGCTCGGTCGTACTACAATCGCGAATATCGAGTTGGGCGCCCAGTCCGCGACCCTGCACCAAGTCGTTCTTCTCGCCGCGTCCCTCGGGGTTGATCCGCGATCTCTTGTCCCCGACATGAGCGAAGTGATAAAGTCGGACCCGGACAACGATCGTATGATGCAGCATCGCGACAAGATATTGCGCGGTAGGTAGTCGGTGACAAGACCCGCCAGGCGAAATCCCGAATCGCGCGCCGAGGACGCACTCAGGGAGGCACTCCCGGGGAAGTTGCGCGTTCCGGTGGACCTCGACGCAATCGTTAAGCATTTTGGCGCGAGCGTGCGCGAGGTCAAGCTTGATGCCGATCTCTCAGGGATGCTCGTTCGCGACGGCGCGCTCAAGATCATAACCGTCGCCAGGGGTCATCATCAGCACCGGAAACGCTTCACCATCGCCCATGAGTTGGGGCATCTCGTCATGCACCCGGGGCGGCCTTATATTGCCGAATCGGCCCACGTCGTTCGCGTCGACCGCCGGGTAAACGCGGCTGGTTTGGCCGACCCCCGAGAAGAATACGAGGCGAACCAATTCGCCGCAGCCCTTCTAATGCCAAGAACTCTCGTCGAAGAGCAGTGGAATCGTCACGCCGGCGAGGACGCGGACCGAACCATCGATGGGCTCGCCTCACGCTTCCAGGTGAGTGCAGCAGCGATGCGTTACCGCGTATCGAACCTTGGGTTATATATCCCGAGCGGAGGCAAATAGCTTCGTGCCCACGTTTACCCGCGACCGCGATGCACAGTCGTTGCTCTAAAATACATCGTGCTCTATAGTTTCGTCTTCATGCGATTCAATTCTCGCATCGCAATATACCGAGCCGATATTGCACCAGCCGCATTCCTGCAGGCTCGGCGTGAAGTCGGGCGGCGAATCCGCGCCAATCCGTTCTACCGTTAGTCTGAATTGTGTTCTGAACGCATCGGTCACACGCACTGCCGGCACTTCGATGACCTTGTCGGGGTATACGAGCCGCCCGTGAAGATCCGCCTTTCGGCACTTTTCCAACGCCAGTGGACCGAGCAGCATGTAGATCAACAACTGCATCAAGTCGGAATTCCTAGGCAAACCCGTCTTGCATTCTTCTATGACGACACCGCCTGGTTTGACGGCGACGATATCGATTTTCCCACCGATCGAGACCCGTCCGTCCTTGCTGGGCAACGTAAACTTGTTTTGAGCCTCCACGAAGACGCGGAAGTCGTCTCGCGCCAGTATCGAGCGCCGACGTTGAAGCAGGTCATTGTGATTCGCTTGCCACCCCTCAAGACTACCTCGAGACGGAAGCTTCTCGTGAGTGTAGTGCGCCTTGAACCAGGCCGCCCAAGCACACTGGTGTTCACCCGACATGAGCTTCGCTATCCAGGTAACGTAGATATAAGGGTTGTCACGAGGCACCGCATTCCCGAACGCAGCCGCGTTCATCGGCCCAAACCACCTCCTCTTGGCGGGAGTTCATGCGTGCGCCGCCGCGATGTCATCATGCGCGCCAGTTAGCCTGCGTGGAAAACAAGCGCAGCTGGCAGCATTTCTAAACCTCCATGGCGTGGCTCGCGATTTGCAATGACGGCGACGACCTCAGGGATCGAAGACCAATCGGTAGAGGCGGTCGCGCGGCACGCCGCCGGTCGGAGCTTCGCGCCCGTGCAACCAGCTCGATCGTTGAGGAGATAGCCCTCGCCTCGCCTGAACGCAACCGCGACGCGAAGCCGATCGAGGAGTCTCTCGACGACGTCGTGCCACCGATTGGCGGGATCATGAAGCAGGTCGAAGAGGCCGTCGAACCGATCGCGACGCGAAGCGCTCGTGAAATACCGCTCGATCCGATCGGTGACGCCCTTCGGCACTTCGGGGCTCGACCTGAGAGCCCGCACGAGCGCTCGTCGATTGACGAACGTCGACGCTCCGGAACCGTCGGTCGGAAAATTCAGGAACACGTTCAGCAGCATGGGCGGCCCGTAGAGATCGGCATGCGGCTCGAAGCGGCCGGCCTTCTTGCCCGTCGAACCCAGCGGAGAATAGAATGCGGCCGCAGCTCCGGCGGTCCTCGCGACCTCCCATCGCACCGCCGCGAACAGCCGATGCAAGGTCTCGCGTTCGATGCCGTCGCCCAGCAGCGATCGAAGGAACACGAGCCGCGCGCCTGCGGCGAACCGCCGCAATTCCCGTACGAAACGCGAGAAACGCTCGTAATCGGGCCGCGCCATCGCGTCGGTCGGATCGAGATCGTACGACTCGCGATACGGCGAGCGCGTGTCGAGGTCGCCAGCTTCGGATCGCCCAGCCGCGACGACGGACCGAAGTGCTCGACGATGAAGCTCCGCGCTGCGGGCGTTAGCGCGAACCAACGAACGCCGATCGACGATCGCCGATGATGCGCCGGCGGCGCAGCCGCCGTCAAGATCATGACGCGGATTTGCCCTCCTCTGACCGTCGGCCACGACTCGTGGGGTCAGGCCGTCACACAGACATGCGCGACTACCGCTCGACATCATAGCTCTTAGTCGGCGCTGGCTTGTTTGGATGACAAATGTCCAAGGACGAATCCGATCGTGCCGCTCAGTATCGCACCCGTCACCGTGCTCTCGAGCCTTCCCGCGAGCGTCAACACCGCGGCGGCCGCGACGACGCCCACCACGGCGACAACCCTGAAGAACGCGGGCTTGAGCAGCACTGCCGAAACCGATTCCTTATCTTGTTTGTAAACGACGAACCAGAAGGCAACCCACATGACGACGATTCCGCCCGTGGCCACATAGCACAAGACCAATATCTGATCCGCGGGCAACACCGTAGCGCCGGCCGCAATCGCAGGCATCGGCGAAGACAAACCCGGCGTCACTAGTCACCTCCGAGGCCAGGGCCGAAGCCCGAACCCGCAGTCACTTCTTCTTGTTACGGGCCATGAAGGAGACCTTGACCTTCTCGGGCACGGATTTCTTGGCGACGAAGTCGACCGACTTGCCCGCCTTGGTCCTGAACTCAACCTCCGTCGGCTCCTTCACTTTCTTCGTCGCGACAAAGTCGACGTGGTGTCGCTTTCCTTTCGCCATCGTCATGAACTCCTATCTATCTTCCGTCAAGAAATGCGCGGTTAGTGATCAACACTTGGATCTGCAAAGTCATGCGCAGGCTGCGCCACATGAAGGTCGCGGCTTGCACCACGACTTAAGGGACGGGGCGCGATTCGACGATCTCGAAGGTCGCGGTCTCGCCGAGTACCGTGACCTCGAGCGGCGTCCCCGCTTTGACGGACCAGAACGCGCCGGACCTCCGTACCGTCGTCCGACCGGACTCCGTCGAAGAGGCGCGCCCGGCGAGCAGGTGCGCGACGGTGAAACCCGTCGTCGGAATCGTCGTCGTCACGCGCTGCGCGAAGACCGTGACGTCGCGTATCGTCACGTGAACGCGGGTCGCTGCGCCTATCGAAACGACGCCGTCGAAACGCTTGATCGACAACAACGCCGGTCTCGCGGACGGCGCGACCGCGGCTGCGGCGTGCGAAGCCCCGGCCACGGCGCCCGCGGCGAGCGCCGCGAAGAAAAGACCCGAGAGCCGCATCTTCGTCACCTACGGATCCAACATGTACAGCGACCCGGCGCCGGTCGCGACATAGACGTTATGACGCGCAATCGCGGGCTCGCCGACGATCGCGCCGTCGAGCGCGATGTTCGCGAGGACGTTCGGCTCTGGCACAACCTGAAAGCCGCTCGCCGCGCAATTCGCGTTCGAGATCCCGTCCTTGGTGCATCGGTACCTCGAGGGCGGAACCTTCGATATGCTCGGGTCGGCGATGACGATCAAATGGCCTTGGTCCGTGCCGACGAAGACCATGCCGTTCGTTATCGTCGGCGGACCGAGCGACGGATCGCCGAACGCCGAGGCGTCCGGCACGTCGAGCATCCAGCGCACGCGGCTCGAGTCCGGGGCGCACACGTTCAGCGCGTGGAGGCGATGCTCGCCTTGCGAGACATTCGACATCGTGTCCTCGCCGCCGTCCATCGTCACGTAGACGTCTCCCCAAGCCGCGCCGGGCCTGATGTAGCGGGAGTCGCCGTGGACCGTGCCGTCCTTCGGCGTGAATCCGTTGATCCACGACGGATTGTCCGAAGGAAAGACCCAGGCGGGCGCGCCCGAATCGCGCATCGCCCACGTCCAGCCGTCCTTCTCCGTCGACAGGATCAGGTTGCCGCAGGAGGTCTGCGCGTACGACGGCGTCGCCGACCAGTCAGGATCGCCGTCGAGGGCGTAGGGCACCGGCTGCTTCTGCCATGCGACGGCGCCGCTCGTCGCGTCGAGTCGCAGCATGCTCAGCCCGCGGCTCGGCGACGGCTCCGCGTTTCCGTCGTTCTGGTTCCCCGTCGTAACGTAGAGCGCGCCGCCGCCCTCGGCGACCGAGCCCCAGACGTCGCCGCCCGGCGGCGACGCGTTGCCCGGACGCAGCCCGTCCGCGAACGAGAACGAACCGTCGATCGAACCGTCCGCGAGATTGACCGCGACCACGCGGCCCCATTGAATGGGGTTGTCGCAGTGATTGCCGATGCCGACGTAGACTTCGCTGCCGTAGATCAACGGCGATGAATAGCCTATCTGCTCGTGCTTCTCGGTCACGCTGCCAAACGTCAGGCCCGTGATATGCGCCAGGACCGGAGACTTCCAGACCTCGTTTCCGTTGTTCGCGTTGAGCGCGAAAAGCCGGCCTTCGCCGAGACCGGTGCCGATCGACTGGTCGGGCGCGGCGAAGATGACGACGGGGGTCAGGCCGATGAAGGTCATCGTCGCGCTCGATGCGATGCCGTAGCTCGACGGATTGCACGTGAACCGCGACGTCAGGGCTCCCCTGGCCGGGTAGTGCCATTTCTCGGCACCGGTCGAGGCGTCGACCGCGTAGAAGACGCCGTCCCCGTTGCCGATGTAGACGTTGCCGTTGAACGGCACCATCGGCGAGGCGGTGAAGCCGATCGCGCCGGCCGGATGAAACTTCCAGACGACGTGCAGGCGTCCGACGCGCGACGGATCCGACAGCGCGTCGCTGACGTTCTGGTTTCCCGTGCGCGACTGGTCGTTGCGGAAATCGCCCCAGGTCTCGCAGGCCGACGTCGCGATTGCGACGAGCGCAACGATCGCGAGCGCGCAGGCTCGGGCCCGAAAGACGCGATTCACTTGGACGCCGCGCTCGGGGCGAAAACGAACAGGCGCAGCTCGGCCGGACGCGCGCTCGCGTTATTCAAAGCGAGAGGGGCGCCCGCGGCGAAGCTCGAGACGGCCGGTGACTGCGCGGACCTGGCGCCGGCCGGCGCTGCGATCCCGGATCCAGTGAGGCTTTCGACTACCACTCCGCCTTGAAGCGAGGTCGCGGCGAGCGCGCGCCTCGGGGGCACGATCGCTTCCCTTATTTCGACCGTGTAGCCGAGGCCGCTGTCCGCCTTGTACAACGTCCTGGAAAGCGCGCCGGTGGGCGCGACGGCGTATGCGGGGCCGACGCTCGTCGCGGCGACGTACGCCTTGGCGGGCGGACTAGCCAATGGCGACGTATCGCGCGACTTCGCACAGCCCACGATCGAGACAAGCACAAGCGCCGCAGAAAAGGCCCTCGAGAAACCACTCATCGCAATACGCCGCGAACAGCACCGCTCAACCGCGCGCCGTAGTTGGAACGAAATGAGATCGGTATTCGCACAGAGCACCGCCCACCGGCCGCGCCGGGGTCCCGCGAAGGATGCCATGACGCGAAGGACCCGTCCGTTCGGCGACCTTCCGTCGAAGAACGAGGGTGAGTTCCCCCAATACTTTCGGCACCCAGTCTAAGCCTAGCCGATATGAATCGCAAGTACACCGGGGGATTCCCCAGTATTAAAGGTAAGCCGCCGCTTCATCTTCCGACCGCCGTGGCGCCGTACCATGACGCGACGCGGGCGAACGCCTCAATGGCGACGAGATCGCGGCTAGCCTTGTTGATCTAAGCTGTTGCCTCCTCACGTCAATACGGCCCGAGCCGGCGCGGCGACCCCGGACCTCGCGACGCTCCTCAACTTCCTTGGCACCGCGCGTTGCGGATGCTCGCGACGCTCATGAGCGGCGACGACGGCGACTCGTTCGATGGGGGCGACGCGACCGCGCCGCCAGTTCGCCCGACCCTCCGTTTGTCGACAGTGATTCCTAAGAAACGCAACGCGACCAACACGCATGAATCCGGACCGCTTTCGCCGCGGCTGGCGTAGCTCGCCGCTCGGCTCTTTCGTCGGGGAGTTCGAAATTGTCCACGGACGCTTGTCGCCGACCTTCGTCACAACGTCAAGTCGCTTGGCGCGGCGCGGCTTTGGCAAGTCGCCAGGCGTCGATTTGACGCCGGAACTGCTAGAAGGGCTCACGAGCCCGCGGCTGACGTTGCATGTAATCGACCCGTACTATCGGAAATGTTGATTCGATGGACCGATCGGACTGGGCCCTCCTCGCAATCGCCGGGTCGCCGGACAAGCGCCTATCGCCCGTGCAGATTCAGAAGACCCTCTTCCTGCTCGGCAAGAACCGACCGAGAGACGTCGGTAAGGCTTTCTATTCTTTCAGACCTTACAACTACGGTCCGTTCGACGGCCACATCTACGACGACCTGAGGATGCTTTGCTTTGAGGGATATGTCAGACGGGTCAAGGCGACCGATACGCTCACCGAGTTCGAACTGACGCCTCGGGGCGCCTCCGCTGCCAGAACCAGGGCCAAAAAAGCGCCGCCGCGCGCGCGCGCCTATCTCGACAAAGCGGCTCGATGGGCTCGTAGCGTCACGTTCGCTCACCTCGTGCGCTCGATATACAAGCTGTATCCGGAATATCGAGAGAACAGCGTTTTTCAGGGCTGACCTGTGACCCTGATCCTCGGATTGAAGTGTCGCGGCGGAATCGTCCTCGGGGCCGACGGCGCGGCCACCTTTGGAGCGCTCGGGCAACGGACGATTCGGCAGCCAACGAGAAAACTCAGCATCATACGCGACGACGGCGTCGTCATGGGCACATCCGGGCCGGTCGGCTTGGGCCAGCAGTACGTCGGCGCCGTCGGCGATCTTTGGGACTCGCGACTGCTTCAGGGAAAGCCTGCGCACACCGCGATGATGATGATCCAACAGAGCCTCTGGCCGCACTGCGAACAACAGATACGGATCGCGCAAGTCAGCCAGCAAACCTTCGGCCAAAATCTCGCGTTGCAATCCGCAGTCGCCACGTCCGTGCTCGCGCTTCCGCTCGACGGAGAACCGCGGCTCTTTCAGTTCGACCACCAGTGCGCTCCCGAAGAGGCCTCCGAA
>DASQJC010000304.1:0-2003 GCA_035631255.1 Candidatus Eremiobacteraceae bacterium
CGTTGGAGCATCGCACTTTCACGACATTGAGCCCGTCCGAGCGTTCGAGGACCGCACTTTCGCCTTATTGAGCCCGTCCCAGGGTTGGAACGCTGCGCTTTCGTGTGACCGGGCACTTTCGCCTCAAGGGACCTCAGCGAGGCGCCAGGCCCGGCGGCAGGGTCCGCTCGCCGCGCATCATCCCGCAGAACAGAGGCATTATCGCGTTCATCAGAGGGTCGGGCACTTTCAGATCGCAGCGCAGGTACTCGTAGAGCTCCGGCGATCGGCTGATCACGCCGGCGATCGGATCGGCTGCTCCTCCGGCGACGAGCGGTGGCGCCGGCGGCCCGGGCTCCACCCATCGATAGCCCACGATGGTCGCGCCAGTGGCATTGTCCACGAAGTCGACGAGCACGACGTTCGTGTCCTTCAGCGAGATCTCCTGATTCACCATCTTCACGATCTTCTTGTCGTCGTCGAATTCCATCACGAAGGTGCGGCCGCCGTACGTCATGTACTCATAGGCGTACGAAGAAGAGCTTCCGCCTCCGCCGCCGCCGGATCCCCGGCCGCCGGCTGTGAACCAGCCCGGCGTGCCCCGCCACAGCACGAGCAGCGTGGTCGTGGTGCCGTCCTTGAAGTTTTCGTGTGCGCGCCACGACGCAACGACGGTCGGCGACACGATTTTCGAGGTGCTGGACCCGCCGCCGCCGCGTATCTGAGCGAACACAATCGCCGAGGCGGCGACAACCGCGAATGCCACTGCGACGAGGCGCGTTGGATATTCTGAAAGACGATCGGCGATCATTGCCCCACCGCCAGGCGGAGCGTCACGCTCCGCGATTCGGACTCGTTGACGCTGACCTCGGTCGCGGTCGATCGAAGCTTGTCGAGCGTCGCCGGATCCTGCCAGTCGCCGGATGTCACGATGTCGCTGACGTCGCTCAGGGCAACCACATAGTACGATCCCGGTGGCAGTGAACCCGCTCGGAACTCCCCGTTCTGCGAGGGCCGCTCGAGCCGCAGCGCCTGCGATTGCCGATACCACCTCGACGAATCCGCCGAGAACAGCACGACCGCGGAATCCGTGCGCGCCTCGCCGGCGGCGTCGAACACCTTTCCGGAAATCGCCGCCGCCGCAGGCGAAACCACGACCTCGACGTCGTCGACGGTGCGCGCCTCGCTGCCGAAGTCGAACGGGGCATCGAGCGCTTCGACGCCCTGAACGCGAGCCGCCTTGACGTACCAGCCGTCAAGCGGCGACAAGAGTACGACCCGTCGAGGCCCGGTCACGCTCGGCACTTCGAACGAGCCGTCGCTGTCCAGAGGCACGCCCATCGAAGTGCCTCCGATCATCGACTGATCGAGGTCGACAGCGGGTAGCCCAATGTCGATCACGGGAGGCCGTCTCGAGGACTGAGCGTCGACGGTGATCCGTCCTCGAACCCGTGCGCCGGGTGACGCCCGGAGCGACACCTGAACCGGTTCGGCGCCGGTCACCGTCACGTCTGCTTTCGCGAACTCCGTCGTCCGACCTCCGCCGGCCGGCACCGATGCCTGCACGACGTAGTCGCCGGGAGGGACGTTTTCGAACACGTAAGTGCCGTCGGGCGTCGGTGGTGCCACCCGCGGCTCCAGCAGAATCCCGCCGGAACGCTGGCTGACGGCCAGCATGACGAAACCCTCTGTCGGCTGTCCCCTGCTGTTGACGATCGTCCCCGAAATGCGCGCGACGGGCTCTGGGCGGAATGCAATGTCGATGTCGCTGACTTCGGCCTGACCGACCGTCATTGGCAGCGCGAACGCGACGTTCGTCGCATTCGGATAGAAGATTGGCGCGTAGCCGGTCGTGTTGCGCGGTTCGCCGACGAGCATTCGAGATGACTCTCCGTCGGCAACGACAACGTACCGGCCCGGGATGAGGCCGAACACACGATATCGGCCGCGGTCGTCCGAAGTTCCCCAACGAGGTCCGCCTACAGGGGCCAGCGCGGCGATGCGATCGCCCATGCGTCTGAGTT
>DASQJC010000305.1:0-2724 GCA_035631255.1 Candidatus Eremiobacteraceae bacterium
TGTTGAGGTCGAAGAGCGCGATCGAGAGGGGATGGCCCGCGCGCCGCGCACGCAGCAGCTCGAACTCGAGCCGTTCGTGCAAGTAGCGGTGGTTGAAGATGCCGGTGAGCGAGTCTTCGTTCGCGCGATCGCGCGCTCGACCGTAGAGCCGCGCGTTTCGGACGCCGAGCGCGAGCTGGTTCGCGACGGTCTCGAGCACTTCGATCTCTTCGTCAGTGAAGCGGCGAGGTTCGGACGATGAGTTCACCGACAGCGTGCCGATGACGCGCCCGCCTGCGACGAGCGGCACGATGACGGTCCCGCGCACGTGCATCGCCATCATCTCCGAACGCACGTCGGCGAAGCGGGGATCGGCAAGGGCGTCTTCGGTCGCGATCGTATGCCTGCCCGTCACCGACTTCGCGAGCATCGACGAGCTGCCCAACGGCAGCTTTACGCCGACAGACGTTTGGCGGCCGTCGGGCCGGTATTCCGCGGCGATCTCGATGCGCATTTGATCTTCGTCGAGGATGCCGACACTGCAGCGATCCGCGCGCAGGCCGCTCGCGACGTTGCGGACGGCGGATTCGAGGATGCGATCGAGATTGAGCGTCGCGCTCGCCGCGCCTGAAACCGCGTTGACGAGCTTGAGATCCTCTTGACGACGTTCGAGATATTCCGCGTACTGTTCGAGCTGGGCGCGCGCTGCGCCGAGCGACTGAAGACGCGCACCGGCGGTCGCGTATTGGCGCGCGTTCGACAGCGCGATGGCGCACTGGTCGGCGAGCGCGGCGAGGATGCGGCGATCGCGAGCAGTGAAGGCGTCGCGCGCTTCGCTCTGCACGTCGAGAACGCCGAGCACCTGCCCACCGTACTTGAGCGGATACGCGAGCTCCGATTGGACGTCGACCGTCGTCTGCACATAACGTGCGTCTTTCGAGACGTCCGGCAGGTAGAGCATCTCACCCATCGCCGCGACCGTACCGATGACGCCGCGATCCGGCTCCAGTGCCATCGCGCCGTGGTCGCCGTGACCGAGACTCGCCTTGAGCGCGAGCGCCGGCGGTTCGCCCTCGAACGTGAGGATCGCGAGGTGCGTGTAGCCTAGCTGGTCGTGCAGCAGGCGCAGGATCGCGTCGTAGTCGACTTCGAGTCGCGACACCAAAGCGCGTCCGACTCGAGTGAGGAGGTCGTAATCTTCGATGCGCTCGGTGAGCGCGTGCGCCGACTGCGCGCGCAGCATCGCCGCCGCGGCCTGCTCGGCGAAGAGGCGCGCCAAGCCGGTCTCGCTCGGCGATAGACGGATCACGCGATCGCGGCCGCAGAGCGCAAGGCTGCCGATGAGGCGGCCTTGCTGGAGCAGCGGCACCAAGAACCAGTTCGTGATGCCTTCGGCGGCGACGAGCTCGGTTTGACCCATCGCTTCCGTCTCGTCGGGTCCGATGAAGCGTTCAGTCGGCGGCGAGCCGTAGAGCGCTCGCAACGACGGCCCCGGGATGATCCGAGTGTGTCGATATGCGTCGGAGACGCCGTGCGTTGCGGCGAGAACGAAGTCGCCGCGCTCGTTCTCGAGCGCGATCGATGCGGCGTCCGCTTTGAACGCCGATGCCGCTTCCGTGACGATCGCCGCCATGATGCGATCGAGGTGTGCTTCGGAATTCGTGAGCGCCGCCAGCCGGTGGAGCACCGACAGCTCACGCATGCGCCGGCGTTCTTCGCGGAACATGCCGGCGTTTTGGATGGCGGTCGCCGCTTGTTCGGCAAGCTCGAGCAGAAGTTCGAGGTGTGCGGAGTTATAAGCGTCCGGCTGGAACGACTGCACCGACATGACGCCGATGACGCGATCGCGCAAACGCATCGGCACGTAGACCGCGGAAGACGGACGGGAGCCCGAAGGACCGAGTTCGATGAGCGCAGCCTCACGCTCGGCGTCGATGACAAGCGAGCGCGCGCTTTCGAATACTTGCCTTACGTAGCCGCCGGGAAGTATCGACTCAGCCTGAAGGCGGACGCCGGCTTCAACCGTGTATTCGGTGCGTAGCGCGCCGGCTTCGCTGCTCTCGAGCGCGACGTAGAAGTTCGGGGCATCCATATGCCGGCAGACCTGATCGTGGATGGCTGCGAAGAGCGACTCGAGATCGAGCTCGCCGGCGAACGCTGAAGCGGTGTCTAAAAGCGTCGCGAGACGATCGGCGCGATCGAGCGCCGCATTCGTGCGCCGTGCGTAGTCGAGCGTCGTCGAAGCGACGCGAGCGATCGCGAGCGCATCGCGTTCGTCGCCGGCGTCGAACGTCCGCATCTCATCGAAGGCGCAGAGCAGCAAGCCGAGCGCCCGCGGTCCGCGGTCGCAGCGGATGACGAGCAGCGAGGCGGCGTTCATTCGCCGCGCTTCTTCGGCGAGCGGTCCGTCGAGCTCGAGCGCCAGTGAAAACGTCGCTACGGGTGAACCGAGCGTGACGGTCGTCGAGGCCGCGTCGCTCGTAAGCGTCGCGCCGAACGCATGCGGACCGTTGACGTCGACGCGTGCGGCGCCGGCGTATACGCCTCTCGTCTCGTCATAAAGGAAGACGGCGACCGAGTTCGCGCTCGCAAGCTGAAGCGCGGACGCGCCGACGTCGGACGCGACTCCGAGTCCCGGGTCGTCCAAATGTCGGATCGGCTCGTGCGCCGCTGTTCCTTCGCGCATCCTGCGATTATCCGTGCAGGACGTAGACGGGTATGAGCCCCGCCTTGCCTTTGAGGCTC
>DASQJC010000306.1:0-3103 GCA_035631255.1 Candidatus Eremiobacteraceae bacterium
TCGAGCTTGGCGGGGATCGGAGTCTCGACCGGGACTTCGTACATCTCGGAGCCGCACGCCGCAGCCAACGCAGCGAGCGCGACGGCAGCGGCGATGAGACCCGCGGGCCTACGGTTTGTCTTTGGGTTGCACCGAGCGGTCATTGATTTCCTTGAACAGGTCGTAGTTCTGACGAATCTGGGCGTTGTTCGGCTCGAGCGCAAGCGCTTTTTCGTACGCCTTTCGCGCCTTGTCGAGTTGGCCCTCGTGTTCATACGCGATCCCAAGATCGTTGTAGGCCGCGGCGTACATCGGGTCGATCTCGACCGCTTTTTCCCAACGGTAGATCGCTTCACGCCACAGGCCGCGTTGGGCGACGTTGATACCGAATTCCACTTGCTCGCGCGCGTTCGACCGTGTGTCGGCCCACGCCGGGACCGCGAGCGCAACCGCACCCAACACGACCAACGCTTTGAGCCATCGCATTTTCATCGAGAATTTCATTGAAGACTTACGGCCACTATAGCGCACCGAGCAAGCCATGTGCCACGAGTATTCAGGCGGAAATAAAGGCTTCCTGAACCGCTCGGCCACGCGGATTTACGAAACGTGGTCAACGCTGTCCACGGGCGTCGACGACGCCTCGTTATAATAAATGTCGGGAGGCCGGTCCGGCGCGCGAGCCAGGAGCGCCGATGCCTCTGCCTTTTCATCCACCTGCTCATTCAGATCAGACGCTCGAACTCGTCGCGCTGTCGTTGACGCCGTTTGGCCGGCGCCGCCTTCTTGGCAACCAATTGCGTGCTGGTCAGCATCCCGCTGCAATTTTCGATCGCATACTCGCCGCACGACCGGCAGAGATCGGACTCGATCGTCGTGCGCTGCTGTCCCGCGCGGCGCTGGCGATCGTACGTGCTCAGGATCAAGGCGTGCACCTCATCACGTGGAGCGCTGCGTCTTATCCAGCGGCGCTCTCCGCGATCGCCGACCCACCACCGGTGTTGTGGATCCGTGGAAACCCCGATGCCCTCACGGCGCGTGCAGTCGCGATCGTCGGGTCTCGAGCCGGCTCCGACTACGGCTTGGCCGTCGCCGAGCGGCTGGCCGCCGATCTTGCAAGCCGTCGTATCGTCATCGTCAGCGGGCTTGCGCGAGGGATTGATTCGGCCGCGCACCGCGGCGCGCTCGCCGCGAAGGGCACGACGCTTGCGGTGCTGGGATGCGGAGCCGATGTGATCTATCCGTCAGAGCATCGCGATTTGGCGCGGCAAATCGAGCGCGACGGCGCGATCGTGAGCGAGCTCGTGCCTGGAACACCGCCGCAAAAGCAGTTCTTTCCGCTGCGTAACCGGATCATCAGTGGCCTGTCGCGCGCGGTGCTCATTGTCGAAGCCGGGGAGAAGAGCGGCTCCCTGATCACAGCGCGTTGTGCGCTCGAACAAGGGCGCGACGTGCTTGCAGTTCCGGGCAACGTCCTGACGGGCCGGAACCGGGGTGGGCATGCCCTGCTGAAGGATGGAGCAAAGATTGTCGAGTCTGCGGACGATATCTTGGAAGAGCTCGGTGTGCCCGGCGGCGGCACGCGCCGGGCAAACGAGCCCGAAGATCCCGTACTTGCAGGACTTCCGGCCGGCGAGTCGTGCGATTTGGACGCGTTGGCGGAGCGCACCGGGCTCACGTCGGCGCGTCTGCTGCCGCGGCTGTTCGAGCTCGAACTGGCTGGATTGGTTCGGCGTGTCGGAGGCGGCCGGTTCGCCAGAGTTTGACAAGTCATGTTAGGGTGAAAAAGAGGGATGGCTAAAGCACTCGTCGTCGTCGAGTCGCCTGCGAAGGCGAAGACGATCAACAAATATCTCGGGCGCGACTACAAAGTGATCGCGTCGATGGGCCACATTCGCGATCTGCCGAAGAGCAAGCTCGGTGTGGACATCGAGAACGATTTCGAAGAGACCTACGAGTCACTCGAATCGCGCAAGAAGGTGATCAAGGAACTCAAGGATGCTGCGAAGGACGCGACCGAGATCTATGTCGCGACCGACCCCGACCGCGAGGGCGAAGCCATCGGCTGGCATCTGATCCAGGAGTTGAAGGGCAAGAAACGCAAGTTTCACCGGCTGACGTTCAACGAGATCACGAAGAAGGCCGTCAACGACGCGCTTGATCACCCGCGATCGATCGACGAAAAAATGGTGGCTGCGCAGCGCGCCCGCCGCGTGCTCGATCGCCTCGTCGGCTACAAGATCAGCCCGCTGCTCTGGGACAAGGTCCGCCGCGGCCTCAGCGCCGGGCGCGTGCAGTCGGTCGCGCTCAAGCTGATTTGCGATCGCGAGCGCGAGATCGAGAAGTTCGTGCCGGTCGAGTACTGGCACCTGTTCGCACGGCTGGCCGGTCCGAAGCCGCCGGAATTCGAAGCCAAGCTCCATAAGAAAAACGGCGACAACATCGTCCCCGCCAACGAGGCGGAGTCGAACGCGGTCCTCAAGGATCTGGAGGGCGCGACGTGGACGGTGACGACCGTCGTGACGAAGGAGCGCAAGCGCAACGCGGCGCCTCCGTTCATCACGAGCAAGCTTCAGCAGACCGCGCGATTCCCCGTCAAGAAGACGATGATGCTCGCGCAGCAGCTGTACGAAGGCGGCATCGAAATCCCCGGCCTCACCGGCGGCCTCATCACCTACATGAGAACCGACTCGGTTCGCGTGGCCGACGACGCGATTGCGGCCGTACGCGAATACATCGGGACCACGTTTGGCGACGACTACCGCCTCGAGAAGCCGAACTTCTACAAGACGAAATCAGACGCGCAGGACGCGCACGAAGCGATCCGTCCGACGTCGATGGCGCACGATCCGGAAACCGTCAAGCAGTATCTGACGCCGGATCAGTACTCGCTCTATCGCCTGATCTGGAACCGGTTCGTCGCGTCGCAAATGCCGCCCGCGACGTTCGACGAGACGACCGTCGACATCACGGCGGGTGAATACGTGTTCCGCGTCAAAGGCACGGTGCCGAAGTTCGCGGGCTGGATGGCGACCTACGGACAGGCGCTTGACGAGGCCGAATCGAAAGACGTGAAGCCCTCGAAATCCGCCGATGACGGCGACGACGAGGACGCGGTGTCGGG
>DASQJC010000307.1:0-8732 GCA_035631255.1 Candidatus Eremiobacteraceae bacterium
GGCTATCCGTGCAGGACGTAGACGGGGATCAGACCCGCCTTCCCTTTGAGGCTCGCCATGCGGCGCGTCGCCGTTAGCCGGCCCTTGACGCATGCATACGTCGCCTCGTCGGCGAGCACTTGGTTCGGCTCGGCGATACCCTGCAGCCGCTGCGCGAGGTTGACCGCGTCGCCGACGACCGTGTATTCGAGCCGGCGCTCCGAGCCGATGTGACCCGCGACGACGTCGCCGGTCGCAAGACCGATGCTCACCGAAAGCGGCCACAACGCCCCGGGCTGCGCGTTGAGCGCGTGGACCTGTTGAAGGATCTGATGCGCTGCAGTCACCGCGCGTCTCGGGTCGTCTTCGCTCGGCAAGGGTGCGCCGAAGACCGCCATGATTCCGTCGCCGTAGAACTTATCGAGGAGTCCGGAGTTCGCGAAGATGACGTTGACGACCGGCTCGAGATAGCGGTTGAGCATCTCGACGACTTGCTCGGGCATGAGCCGCTCGGACAATTCCGTGAAACCGCGGATGTCGGCGAAAAGCATCGTCGCGCGGACGCGCGTGCCGCCGAGCGCGGACGCTTCGGGATCTTTGAGCAGCGCGTCGACGACGTGCGGCGCGAGGTAGCGCTCGAACGAGCGCGCGATCCGGCTGCTTTTTTCGACCTGCGCGAGATTTTCTGCGACGAGAGCACGGCTTTCGGTGAGATCGTTGAGCACGACCGCCGTGCCGGAGCCGCTGCCGCCCGTGCCGCGAATGCGGAAGAACGTCAATTGCAGGACGATGTCGCCTCGCACGAAGTGATGACCGGTCACTTCGAGCGCGAGCCGTGTGTCCGATTGGAACTTGAACCGGTCGAGCTGCGACGAGAAACCAGGCAGCCACGTGTTGAGTATGCGCGCGTTGCGGCCGACGAGCGTCGACGCCGAAAGGCCGAACGTGATCTCGGCGGCCCGGTTGAACTGCGCGATCGTGTCGCTGGAATCGAGCACCACGACGCCCGAGGCGATCGACTCGAGGATCTCGTCGTTCTGACCTTTCATGCCCGACAGCTCGGCGAAGCTGTTCGTCAGGTCATCGTAGAGGCGCGCGTTATCGATCGCGACCGCCGCCTGATCGGCGATCGTCGCGAGCAGTTCGGGATCGTGATGGAGCAGGCTGTCGGGCCGGATGCGTGAGTCGACGTAGATGACGCCGACGACGCCGTCCTTGTTGCGGATCGGCACGCAGATGATCGACCGGATGTGCAGCGATCGGATGCTCGGGGCTTCGTCGACGTTCGGATCGTTTTGCGCGTCGGTCGTCACGAGCGGCTCGCCGTCGCGCAAGACGCGCTCGACGATAGACCGGCTGATCGCGAACGACGGGGCGCCGATGTCCGATGGATCGAGGTTGCTCGCGGCGCTGTATTCGCGGGAGACGCCTGCAGGATCGGGGATGACGATCAGGCCGCGCTCAGCACCTGTCGCTTCGACGGCGAGGTCGACAACGAGCTGGAGGAGCGCGGGGACCTCGCGGACGACGTTGATCGCCTTGCCGATCCGCACGAGCGTGTCGGCGCGCCGTTGGGCTTGCTCGAGTTCGAGCTCGAGGCGCTGCGCGCGTGTCGCCGCTACCGATGCCTCGACTTCACGGGCGCGCACGTCACGGCGAGCATCGGCGAGCAGTTCGATGAGGCGATCGGCGGCGTTCTTCGATCGCGCGGGCGGCCGGCCGGGTTCGGGCTTCGCTTCGGCGAGCGAGCGCGCATCATCGTACGCTTCGTCAAGACGAGAAGCGATGCGCTCCCACGGATTGTCACGCCGGTCGTGACTCATCTCACCATCCGATGCTCGAGACGCGCCGAACGAACCACTGTCTGAAGCGGTCGAGCTTTAGCTCGACCGTCGAGGTTTGACGCGACCGCAGCCGGCTTTCTATCCTATATTATCGGCCGCAAACGTGCCGCTTCGCGCCGACGAGAGAACGAATATTTCCACGAGGCGTACGCATGTTCTTTTGGTAGCGTCGCATAGCGCGTCCTTTCTCCGCCGCCACCGCGCCGACAAACGTTGTTCATATGGTAAGCGTACGCTTGTGCCTGTTCGGAGGCGCCTGATTCGGAGGTTGTGAGAGATGGTTGACGGGTCGCTCGGGCTTGTCGAACAAGGTCTGCAGATCGCGCAGCTTCGGGCGCGCGTCCTAGCCGAAGATGCGGCGAACGCACGGTCGAGCGGTTTCGTGGCGCGCGACGTCGCTCCGGCGGCCGCGCAGACTGAACGCGGGCTGGAATTCGCGGCGGCCGTGCGCGAGGCGCCGGCGGCAGGCGAAAGCGGAACGATCGAGTTCACGATGGGAGCGACAGCGGAAAATTCCCTCCGTTTCCGTGCGCTGGCCGATCAAGAGCGCGCCATGCTGCGCGAGTACCGCACGGTCGCCGACGAGGCGCGCCGATGAGCGCTTCTGCCTTCGACATCGCTGCGAGCGGCATGGCCGCACACAGCGCCGAGATGGACCTCATAGCGGAGAACATCGCGAACGCCGGCGTCTCGAAGGCCGACGGAACGGAATACCGACCGCGCATGCCGGTATTCGAGCCGGCGGGAGACGGATCGTTCGCGAGCGCGCTCGCGTCGGCGCTCGGATCCGATCCGACTGGGGACTTCTCACTCGATCCCGCTGATGCGGGCGATGCGGCATTCGGGTTCGCGGCTTTCGGCGAACCCGCGCCGCAACCGGTGCGGCTCGCCGGTATTGCTGTCTCGCCGGCCTCCGACGGCGACGACTCCATCGGTCAGATGGTGTCGCTCGTGGCGGCCGGGCGAGCGTACGACGCGGACGTCGCGGCGCTTCAAGCGGCGAAGCAGATGGACGTCGAGGCGATCGACGTGGACCGCTCGTGAACTTTACGATCGTCGACGGCATCGCTCAACCTGGCTCGCCGGCGGTGGCGCCATCGTTAAAAGCGTCATCATTCGGCGAGGCGTTGGCGCAAGCCCTCGAGGGCACGTCCGATGCGCTGCGCGGTGCAGACGCACAAGCCGCGCTCATCGCGGCCGGCGGCGACGATGTCGCCGGTGCGTCGATCGCGCGGGCGAAAGCGGATGTCGCACTCGAGGTGATTTCGGTCGCCGCGTCGAGAGTCAGCGGCGCGGTCAACTCGCTGCTGCAGACGCAGGTGTGAGAAGGTGCTCGCCGAGATCCATCCGCGCTTGCCGACGCTGTTCGAAAGGACCGTGGCTTGGGTCGGACGCCGGCGCGGTCAAGTCGGAGGAATCGCCGCGGCCTTAATCGCGTGTGTCACGTTAGCGCTCGGCATCGGCCGGCTTCAGTCCGACGTTCCGCTGTTCGCTGCCGCTTTGCGTCCATCGCAAGCAGCAGAAGTCGAGAATGCGCTGACGCTGTGGGGCGAATCGTTTCGCGCGGACGCACAGGATACGCAGATCTTCGTGCAGGCGTCGCGCCGCCGCGATCTGCTGCTGCGCTTGACGCTCGCTGGACTTCCGCGACGCTACGTACCCACGTCGGCCGACGTCCTCGACGACCGATCGAATGTGCTTACGCCAATGTCCGTGCTCGACGATCGGCGGCGTTCGGGGATCGAAGGCGATCTCGTCGCCGGCTTGCGTCGCATCGCCGGCGTCGCTGATGCGGCGGTCGTTCTGCCGCCGGCGCAATCCGATCCTCTCGAAGATCCGGATCGCAACGAACCGCCGAGCGCCGCGGTCCAGCTCATCATGCAGCCGGGCGAGGCGTCGTTGTCGGCTGAAGCAGTCGCGGGTATTCGCCGTTTCGTCGCTTCTGCGTACCCTGGTTTGTCGCCGGATCGCGTTACTGTTGTCGATGCAAGCGGTGCGTCCATCGGATCGCCGCCGTCGCCGGATGCATCGCTCGCGAAGCAGCATCGTGTGCAGAGTTCCGTCCAGTCCGCGCTCGATGCGGTCTTCGGCACCGGTGTGGCCGTCGTCCGCGTGAGCGTCGCTTCCGCCGGATCCGAAGAGCAGACGCAAACCACGAAGATCGTGCCGCACGGCGCGCTGAGCGCGGACACCGCGAACGAGCGCGGCAGCGAATCCGGCAAGTCGTTCGACCGCCAGCGCACGACGCGCCGATTCGCCTACGACACGCTTTCCGAACGACGCGTCACTTCCGCTGACGCGCCGGCACGGATGGCGGTCGCCGTCTTTCTCAACTCGTCGCGAGTCGGGTCGATCTCTGTTTCCGATATCGCTGCGCTCGTGCGCGCGTCTGCCGGCGCGGATCTCGCGGCGGGAGACGATGTCGTCGTGCAGACGCTCGCCTTCGCTTCACCGGCGCCGGCAACACAGGCGCCGACGACGGATGGCGTGCCGGACGTGCGCGCCGGAATCGCACGGGCGGCGGTCGCGTGCGCGATCGCCCTGTTCGGATTCGCGACTCTTCCGCTCTCGAGAGTCCGCGGCGGCGTCGCCGTGCAAGCCGCGACGTGCGCACGTCCGCCGATCGTCTCGGTGCCGCTCGATCCGCACGCAGAACGTGCTCGATCGATCCTCGCCTCGCTCGCGGGCGAATCGCCGCAAGCGGCGGCTTACGTTCTTGCGTCCGAGCCGCACGATATCCGCGAGGGCGTCCTGCGCCGGTGTCCGCCAGAGCGTCGCGACGCGATCGTCGCTTTTCTCGATCTGCGCGCCTGAACGAGGAGCTCGACAATGCCGACTCCCGATGGTTTTCAACCGTTCGTACCGCGCGTCGTCAGCAGGCGAACGCGCACGGACGTTTCCAACGTGGAAGCTTCCAACAATGGCCGGTGCGACGGTGAGCTCTCTCCTGTGCTCGATCTTCACGCCTCCGAGCCGTCCGCGCCGGCTTCGCAGCTCCCGTTTGAGCCGCGGGTCGAGCCTGTCCGCACGGAGCCTCTCGGGTGCGATGAGAGTCGCTGCGCCAAATTCGTCCGAGAGCACGCGATAAGGCTCGCCGGTGAGGCGTGCGCGCGAGCGCTCCACAAGGCGATCGCGAGAAATCCGCTCTTCGTCGCGCGCTTTGTCGACGACGCGATCGAGGCCGCCGGTCGCGCGACGTGCAAACGCGTGCGGCTATCACCCGCCGACGCTGCTTCATGCAGCGGCCGGATAGCGTTAGATGTCGTCGCCGATGAACGTCTCGTAGCCGGCGAGGTCGTCGTAGAGACTACGGGCGGAACAGTCGAGGCGACGATCGATCGACGAGCCGTGCTGCTCGCGCGAGCTGCGGCCGATTCGTGACGCGCGGCGTACCGATGCCGCTGTCGTACGCGGGCGTCGATGGATGGATCCGCACCGGATCGGTCGCCGGTGTTTCTCGCCGCAAAATCCGCGTGGCTATTCCCGGTCTGACGATCGGTGCGTGCGTCGAGATAGAGCGGACCGGCATGCCAGATGTCGTCGCCGAGGTCGTAGAACTCGAAGGATCGTTCGCGACATGCACCCCTATCGCGACCTCGATCGGCGTCATCGCAGGCGCGCGCGCGAGATCGACTGGAGCGCACATCGGCTCGTTCGTGGGCGAGCCGTTGCTCGGCCGCGACGTCGATGCTTGGGGTCGCGCGCCGAATATCGAGGGTGCTCGGGTCGTCTGTCCGGACCACCCAGTCGGTTCGCTCGAGCGCGTCCCCATCTGCCGGCCGCTTCGCACGGGCGTCGCCGCGATCGACGCGCTGACGACGATCGGTTACGGTCAACGGATCGCGCTATTCGCAGGCGCAGGCGTCGGAAAGACGACGCTGCTGCGCCGAATTCTTGACCGCGCCGATGTCAACGCGCGCGTCATAGCGCTCGTCGGCGAGCGAGGGCGTGAGGCGGCGGAGCTGATCGAATCGCTGCGCGATGACGAGCGCCGTCCATCAACCACAGTCGTGTGCGCGACGGCGGATGCACCGCCGCTCGAACGGCTTGCCGCAGTTCGGACGGCGACGCTTCACGCGCAAACGCTCGCCACTGAAGGTCGACATGTCTTGCTCGTCGTCGACTCGCTCACGCGCGCCGCGACTGCGTGGCGCGAGCACGCGCTCGAGGCGGGTGAGCCGCCCGCCCATCGCGGCCAGCCTCCATCGCTCGCATCCATGTTGGCGGCACTCGTGGAGCGAGCCGGCGCGTGGACGATCGGAAGTGTCACCGGCGTCTACGCCGTGCTCGTCGACGGCGACGACGTCCGCGAACCGGTGACCGACAGCGTCCGCGGTTTGCTCGACGGGCACATCGTTTTGTCGAGACGCCTCGCCGAGGCGGGTATGTTCCCCGCGATCGACGTGCTTCGCAGCTTGAGCCGCTTGATGCCGGACGTCGCATCGGAAACGCACCACGCCGACGCTTCGACCGTTCGCGCCGCCCTGGCGACGCTCGAGCAAGCAGAAGATCTTTTCGCTATCGGTGCCTACGCGCCCGGTGGCGATGTCGCGCTCGACGCCGCCGTGGCATCGCGCGCGGAGATATTCAATCTCTTATATGCCGGCCAAACGTTCAGCGACGAGCCGGCGACGAGCACGCTCGACGTGCTCGCGTCGATCGCGAGCCGCTTGCGGGCGGCGCCGTCTCCGACAGAACCGCGCCGCTCCAAGGCACGGAGCGGCAAGCGCCGCGTTCAGGCGCGCTAGACGAAGGACGTGCGTGCCGCGATAAGCCGCATGCAAGCAATTACTGGAGCGCGCGATCATGAATATTTCACCGGCCTCGTCGCTCGGCGTCGAAGGATTCTCCGAAGCCGATCCTTTCGCAAGCGCGGGCGCATATGTGGGCGACGTCGACCCGCGCCCGGACGCCGACGATTCGATAGAGGTATCGACACCAAGTGCGGATGCCGGGTCAGAAAATCGACTGGTCGATGAAATGCAGTCTGGAGTCGCCGGCCTCGAGCAGCGGTTCTCGGCATTCACGCAGCTGCTTCGCCGCGAGCTGACGTCGCTCGAAAACCGTTGCGCGGCCGCGCTCCGCTCGCTCTTCACTCCTCCCGCGGCGCACGCACCGCCGGCTCCTAGCAACGGCCCGCAACGATTCACGGGCATCGTGCAGACCGCCGCGCAACGCAACCATCTCGATCCGGCCCTGCTCGACACGGTGATCGGTCAAGAATCCGGTTTTCGTCCGGACGTCGTCTCTAGCGCCGGTGCGGTAGGGCTCATGCAGCTGATGCCAGCGACAGCGCGGGAACTCGGCGTGTCGGATCCGTTCGACCCGGCTCAAAACGTCGAAGGTGGTGCGAAGTATCTGCGTTCGTTGCTCGACCGTTATGACGGCCGGCTCGACCTCGCGCTTGCGGCGTATAATGCAGGTCCTGGCGCAGTCGACCATTTCGGCGGCGTGCCGCCATACAAGGAGACGCAGGAGTACGTGAGCAGCATCATGTCGGGTTATCGGTCGGCCGTGTTGCGCGCCGGTTAGAGGGGACCGCCAGGCAGGTCCCTAACCTTATCGAGAATGATTCTCGATAACAAGAACGCACGCGTTGCCCTCACGGCAATCGGCCTCGTTTCCACTGCCTTGCTCGGCGCATGCTTCGGACGTCAGGGCTCTGACAACCCGCAACCCCAGGTCTCGCCGCCGCCAAAGCTGCGCGTGGCATGCACGATCACGACTCTATGCTCCCTCGTCGCATCGGTCGGCGGCAACCGCATCGACCTGCATAACATCGTCCCCGCCGGCGCTTCGCCCGAGACGTTCGAGCCCCGGCCCGACGACATGGTCGCGCTGTCCGGAGCAACCGTGCTGTTCGAGAACGGCATGGGCCTTGAAGCGTGGCTTCAGAGGTTGATCGACGCCGCCGGCGGACCCGGACTCCGGATCATGACGCTATCTGACTCGGTCCCGATCGAGGACAAAACATCGGGTAATCCTCATCTATGGATGGATCCGGTGTTCGCCGCCGATTACGTCGCCCTCATATCGAAAGAGCTGGAATCCGTCGACCCTGAGAACGCGGAGGTCTATGAGAAGAACGCGAGCATCGAGACGGCACGGCTCGTGGCGCTCGACGGGTGGATCAGATATCACATCAATTCGATTCCGGCCGACCATCGTGCGATGATCACGTTCCACGACGCCTTTTTCTACTTCGACAAGCGCTATAAACTGAAAGACGTCGGGGCGATCGAGCCGTTGCCAGGTCAAGAGCCGGCTCCCGGCTACTTCGCGCAGCTCATCACGCTCGCGAAAACGAACCACGTGCGCGCGATCTTCGGCGAACCGCAATATTCGCGCAAGCTCGCCGACGCGCTTGCGGCGGATGCGAACATCGCGTACGTCACCGATCTCTACGACGACACGCTCGGCACCGACGGTGTCGCCGCCGACTACGATTCCATGATGCGCCACGACGTCGATACGATCGTCGGCGCACTTCGCCGTTGAGCGAGGACGAGATGGCAGAACACGACGTCGAACACCACGACCATACGCACGTCGCCGCAGACGAGCTCTCGGAACCCGCGGATCACAGTCATTCGATCGCTCCGTCGGCGCCGCACTTGCATCCGCACGACGGGCATTCGCGCGCCACGACGGCGGTTATCGCCGAGGCGCTGCGTGCGCGCGGAGCGGTCGAACCGGCAGTCGACTTCGAAGGTGTGTGCGCCGGTTATTTCGGACGCGATGTCCTCGATGAAGTGACGTTTGAGGTCGAGCGAGGCGAGTTCGTCGGCATCATCGGACCGAACGGATCGGGAAAGTCGACGCTCCTGAAGTCGATCGCCGGCATCCATCCGATCGAGTGCGGCGCCGCGCTCGTGCTCGGAACCGATCCGAAAAGCGTCGATAAACGCC